>CALISK010000067.1 GCA_938041625.1 uncultured Tenacibaculum sp.
CTAAAATGTTTTAATGTTTTAGAAGAGGTAATTTTAGAACCATCTTCACAGTATACATCTGTATATCCATAATCAGATTTTAAACAAATAATATCAGAAGTTTTCAGAATAGTTAAAGAACCTATTTCAGGAATAGTAATACGCTCCGTTTTGTTTGTTTCTTTGTCAATTTTTTCTAATAAAGACTGTACTTTATTATATTGATGTATAGTATTTATTTGTTTTTCTATAAAATACCTACTTATTGTAGCTTTTAACTCATCAATATTTATTGGTTTCAATAAATAATCAAAAGCATTTACCTTAAAAGCTTCTATCGCATAATCATTGTAGGCAGTGGTGAAAATAATGTCAAAATTAATTTCACGAAACATTTTAAGTAAATCAAAACCATTTATTTTAGGCATCTGTATATCTAGAAAAATTAAATCAGGTGAAAGTTTTGTAATCAGATTAAAAGCTTCATTAGGATTATTAATAATAGAAAGTATGTTAATTTCAGGAATATATTCTTTAATGTAATTATTTAAAGTAGCACTTATCATATATTCATCATCAATAATTATTGCATTAATATTTTTCATAATGTTAGTTTTACTTTTGTTCCGCAAACGTTATTATTTGTATCAGTTAAATCTATTACCTCTACCGTTTGTTTTACAATTTTAGTGGTATTAATTAGAGATAACCGTTCTTCTAATAATGTCATTCCTAAAGAATTTTCATTTGTTTTTTTTAATCTAGAAGACGCTTTTCTACCAATACCATTATCAATAATTTCACAAATAGTTCTGTTTTTCTCAGCATAGATATTTAAAGAAATAATACCATCATTATTGGTTTTATGCATTATTCCATGCCATATCGCATTTTCAACATAAGGTTGAAGTAACATGGGAGATATTTTAGCCGTAAATACATCAACATCAAGAATATTTATATGATAAGAAAAGCGATTTTTTAAACGTTCCTGTTCTATATTCATGTAAAGTTTTAAAGCGTCTATTTCTTTATTTAAAAAGATAGTTTCTTTTTGAGTATGTTGAAGAATAAGGCGGACAAGAGTTGAAAATTCGTGTATAAATCGCAATGCTTTTTTAGTGTTGTTTTGTTGAATGTAATATTGAATACTACTCATGGCATTAAAAGTAAAATGAGGATTCATTTGAGAGCGAAGTAATTTCAGTTCTGTTTTAATGATTCGGTGTTGTAAATAGGCTCTTTTTTTGATAAATCGAATGCGTAAATAAATGATACTAATTGTAATAAGAAATATTAGAATTAACAAAGGAATAATAAAATATAGCGTTTCCCAAAAATGAGGTTTTTTGGTGAAATGTATCGTTTTTGGATTGATGCTAGGTATACCTTGATGATTTACAGCTTTAATTTCAAAAGTATATTTACCAGCAGGAAGTGTAGAGTATTGAACAGATCTATTTTTGGTAGTGTACCAAGTTGGTTCTAACCCTTTAAGACGATATTTGTATTTTAATTCTCCTTGTTCTCTATAAGAAAGACCTAAATAATGTATAGTTAGTATATTATTATTAGAAGGAATAACTAAACTATCATTTCCTATTAAAGAAATACCATCGAGATTAACATTTTCTATAAATGTTTCAGGAGGATATGTTTTTTGAATATAATCAATATTAAAGTAGGACAAACCCTTGTCTGAAGCAACCCAAACTTTATCATCATATTCATGTATGTCGTTAATTTGATTTGATATTAAACCATCTTTTTGAGTGAAGTTATCAATATCATTTAAATTGGTTAGATTAATTCCAGAGAGTCCCTTTTCTGTAGCTATCCAAGCACGTTTTTTACCTATAAATAATCCTGTACAAATATTACCCAATAGCCCTTTGGAAGTTGTAATGTTAATGACCTTGTTTTTTTTTAGTATAAAAACTCCTTTTTCTTTAGTAATCATCCAAAATCTATCCAAGGAATCCTTTTCAATTTTATCAATACGAGTTTTAAAAACAGGATTTTTATCGCCTAAAAAAGTAATTCTACCTGAGCTATTTACTTCAAATAAACCTTGTAAAGAAGCTATGTATAATTCGTTTTTGTTCTTGTAGTGAACGTTTTTAGGAACTATCTTCTTTTTTGAAAAATTATAGTTATATAATAACTGATTATTCTTATTGTACATAGAAACATCCCCTCTAGAGTATAATGCAAAACCGTCATTTTTAAACGATGCAATAAAAGGTGATTTTTTTTTAAATTTAGGAAGTGTTTTGTTGTTGTTTAGGGGTTTTATTCCTCCTCTAACTACATCATTATAAACAATAATATTTCTGAACTTTTTTAATTCTCCCGAAGTATGATCAAAAGGAAAACTTTTAATTTTTTGAAAATTATTGTTATCTGTTAATTTAAATATTTCATTATTTTTTGATCTAAGAAAAAAAACAGAATCAGAACTAACCATGTTAACAATAGCTTCACGATCATATTTATTAGATGCTATGGTGTGAATAATGCTTTTAGGTTTGTAATAAACTCCTTTATTAAGAGTAGAAGTCCAAATACCATTCTGACTATCGATAATAACACTTGTTAAGTTGTTTCTTGATATTTTTGGTGGGGTTATAAACGGTTTTTTCTTAAGAATTTCATATGTTTTTTTTAGAGAAGAATTGTAAAAAACATAATTATTTTTATATTTCATTATTCGTGTTCCTGTAGCTCTACCTTTAAATTTAAATTTTATACCATTTAACCTTTGAGTAGTTTGATCAAAAATTAATGCATGATAGGAGTTGGAGTTATAAATAATTCCATCATGAATTAACCAATTCACATTTATTCCATTTTTTCTTTTATCATTGTTGATTTTTTTAACTGGTGAAATAATTTCATTCTTAGAATATTTTAAAAGAAAAACCGCGTTATTTAATTTAACGGAATAACTGATTTCTTTGTTTTCTTCAAAATGATTTCCAGAAAAGATATACCCAATATTATCGATTTGGCGTAAAGAATATTGTTCCTTAGTAGGAACAACTTTAAGTTTGTTTTTAGATAGAAAGTGCGCTTTAAACTCACCGTGAATACTACCAAGCCAAAGAGTGTTATTTTTATCTATGTATATCGATAAAATATGACCAATATCATTGTACGATATATCGTACAAAACACGATTAATTTTTCCATCTAAATAATAAGATAACTTACCATTATAAGATAAAAACCATAACCGTCCTATTGCATCTTCATAAAAATTAAAAATAGTATTATCCCCTAAACCATCTTCGGCTGTGTAATTTATAAATTCATAACCATTGTATTTACTAACCCCTTTATCAGTAGCTATCCAAATAAAATTATTTGAATCTTCAAAAACACTATAGGTTTCATTACTAGGTAATCCTTGACTTGTTGTAAAATGATATGAATTAGATCGTTGACTAGATAAAGAAATAAGAAAAAAAAAGAAGATAAAGAAACTTCTTGTTTTTTGGAAAAGATCAATATGGTAAGAAGTATAAGTATAAAACATTTGGGGGGAATGTTATTAATTTACAATCTATCTATAGATAATAATCTATGAATACTTTTTTTTAGAATTAATAAATATAGGTTTTAATTTTCCTTTTTTAATTGAATACGCTTTCTACTTATATCTACTTCTAAAACTTTAACATTTACTTGTTGCTGTAAACGAACAATAGCATTAATATCACTTACATAAGTATCAGATAAATTAGAGATGTGAACTAAGCCACTTTCTTTGATACCTATGTCAACGAAACATCCAAAATTGGTAATATTATTTACAATACCAGGTAATACCAGACCTACTTGTAAATCTTCAATAGTTTTTACATGTTCATCAAAAGAGAAAGCTTTGGCTTTTTCTCTAGGATCTAATCCTGGTTTTTCTAATTCTTTTACAATATCTTTTAACGTTGGTAAACCAAAATCATTAGTAACATACTTGTTAAGTTGAATCTCTTTTAATTTTTTAGCATCTCCAATTAAATCGGTAGTACTAAGTTGTAAATCTTTAGCTATGTTTTTAACTAACGAATAAGATTCAGGGTGTACCCCCGAGTCATCTAATGGGTTACTCCCTTGTTTAATTCGTAAAAATCCAGCAGATTGTTCAAACGCTTTACCACCTAATCGAGCTACTTTTTTTATTTCACTTCTAGATGTAAAAACGCCATGTTGATTTCTGTGATTTACAATGTTTTCTGCTAATTTTGGACCAATACCAGAAACATAACTTAATAAAGGGGCACTAGCTGTATTTATATTTACGCCTACTTTATTTACACAATGTTCAACAACAGTATCTAATGATTTCTTCAATTTTGTTTGGTCTACATCATGTTGATATTGCCCTACACCAATAGATTTTGCTTCAATTTTAACTAATTCAGCTAACGGATCTGCCAATCGTCGACCTATAGAAACAGCACCTCTAACAGTAATATCTTCTTTTGGAAATTCATCTCTGGCAATTTTAGAGGCAGAATAAATAGAAGCACCAGCTTCATTTACTATAAAAACTTCTAAACTTTTGGTAATGGCTATATTTTTAACAAATCGTTCTGTCTCTCTAGAAGCAGTTCCATTTCCAATAGAAATAGCTTCAATATTATATTTTTTAATTAAATGCTCAATTGTATGTGCAGCTTCTGAAGTATTGTTTTGTGGAGCATTCGGATAAATAGCGGTATTATATAACAAATCTCCTTGTTTATTTAAGCAAACCACTTTACAGCCTGTTCTAAAACCTGGGTCAATTGCTAAAATTCTTGTTTCACCTAGGGGAGCGCCTAATAACAATTGTTCTAAGTTTTTAGTAAAAACAGTAATAGCAGCTTCGTCAGCTTTTTCTTTAGCAATATTCATTGCTTCAGTAGTTAAAGAAGGAAGTAATAAACGTTTATAAGAATCATCTATAGCCAATTGAATTTCAGCACCACATTCATTATTGTTTTTAATTAATCTTCGATCAATTTTTTCTAAAACATTCTCATTGTCTATTTCAATTTTTAAGCGAATAAAACCTTCTTTTTCGGCTCTTAATATAGCGAGTAATCGATGTGATGGAATTCTACTTAAATTTTCAGACCAATCGAAATAATCTTTGAATTTTTGAGCATTTTCATCTTCTTTTTTCGTTTTTACAACTTTAGTGTTAATTGTTGAAAATCGTTCTAATTGCTTACGAATTAAATTACGAATATCTGTTCTTTCATTCACCCATTCAGCAATAATATGACGTGCTCCTTCTAATGCTTTATCTTCATTTTCGACAGTAGCATTTATATATTTCGAAGCAATATATTCTAAATTATCGCTTCTCTGACTCATAATTATTTTAGCTAACGGTTCTAAACCATTATTACGAGCCATTTCAGCTTTTGTTTTACGTTTCTTTTTATAAGGAAGGTAAATGTCTTCTAACGTAGTTAAATCTTTTGTGTTCTCTATTTTAATTTTTAATTCGTTAGTTAAAACCTCTTGTTCTTCTAACGATTTTAAAATAGCCAACTTCCTCTTTTCTAAAGCTTCGAATTCTTCTTTTAACTTTACTATAAGCCCTATTTCAACCTCATCTAAATTACCTGTTTTCTCTTTTCGATAACGAGCAATAAAAGGAATGGTACAATCAGCGTTTAATAATTCAATGGTGTTTTTTATTGAACTATCTGAAATATTGATTGTTTGGGAAGATATATAATTGAATAATTGCATATAGTAATTTTAAAAATCGAAAAGATGTGATAAAAAAATCAAATATAAGAAATGAACTTAGTTATTTATCGACGCTTTTATGAATATGAAGTTATGGGTTTAAAACTTTTTTCTCACTGAATTCAGGGTGAGTGCCTTATGTTTTTACAATGAAAGAGCTTGAAGAAAGAAAATATTCCTTTTTTGTAGATAAAAATAAAAAGAAAAGATATTCTAAAGCGGATGATAAAATTTATAAACTAGAATGGTCTAAAAAAGGAACCTTTTTAATAAATGGAAAAGAGAAAGATTTAAAAATGTTTCCAGCAAATAATGAATCATATAAAGTAGCCTCACTTTTAGTAATTATGTTATATCCCGATATATATTAGTAATTTTCACGGAATACAGGGGAATATTTTTTTTTAAAGAAAGGTAACTTTGCTGATAATATTAAATAGTTCCTAAACTAATGGAAATCAGATATCAGTTTTTAGTTCTTTTTTTGTTTTTAACACATATTTCTTTTGCCCAAAACCAGCAATATAAAAGAAAATCAGACCACACGGTTACTGTTAAGACAGAGTTTACACCTTCTTGTAGAACATTGTCTACAGTAGAAGAAATTATTAATCGAGAAGAGTTTACGATTATTCCTAACCCTGTAAAAGGAGATTATTTTGAAGTTAAAATACCCTCAAAG
>CALISK010000068.1 GCA_938041625.1 uncultured Tenacibaculum sp.
TTAGATAGCTCTAACATGTGTACTACAATTAATTTTGCATGGTGCTTTTTAGCAATAAAAGCAGCAGTTCTTAAAGCGTTTTCTGAAAAAGGAGAAAAATCTACAGGGACAATTATTTTTTTCATGAGAATTGTTTTTATTGTGGTATAAAGGTATAGAGATGTTTAATGGTAGAATATGATTTTTATCATTGTAATTGTAGTATAATAGGGGTAAGTATTTTAGTGATGTTGTAGAAAATTAATTAATAAACATTAACAAACAAGAGAAGTATATTTAGAGTTAAATTTTCTATAAGCGTAAGACTTAAAGGAATACCTAATATTGACTAATAAGATAGTTTTCAGTTTAGAAAATAAAATTTGAAAAGACATTTTTTGCTATAAATAAGCTTAATCTATGTGGTTTAAAAGTACAATAAATACCTTATTTTCTGTATTTTTGAAATACTTCAAATTAAAATGTTATAATGGGAAAATGTGAACAATGTATGGTGCGAAAACTTAATTCTATAAAAGAATTAAGTAAAGAAGAACTATTACGAATTTCTCATTGTAAAACAATACAAATAATTAAAAAAGGGGAGATCATATTTAATGAAGGAGATTATGTAAATGGTGTTTTTTGTATAAAATCTGGTATTTGTAAAGTTTCTAAAATGAGTGAAAATGGACGTGAACAAATTATTCATTTAATAAAGAGAGGAGATTTATTAGGACAGCGAAGTTTAATAAGTGACGAAGTTGCAAATTTAAAAGCTACAGCTGTAAATGACATGGAAGTATGTTTTATTCCTAAACAAGAAATTCTAAAAGATTTACACAAGAATCCAAATTTTAGTATGTCTGTATTAAAAAATATGGCTAATTCTTTAAAGGATACAGATAATATTGTAGTAAATATGGCACAAAAATCTGTAAGACAACGTTTAGCAAGCTCATTACTTTATTTAGAGGAAAACTTTGGTGTAAATAAAGATGGTAGTGTAAATATAAATTTAACCAGAGAAGATATTGCAAATATAATAGGAACAGCAACAGAAAGTACTATTAGACTCTTGTCTGAATTTAAAAAGAAAGACTATATTAAACTGGTTAAAAAAGAAATTGTTATTCTTAATAGAAATGAATTAAAATCTATTTCTGAAGGAATATAAAAAAGATTTACTTTTAAAGAAGTGTAATTTAAAATGTGCTTTTTTAATTAAAAGTTGAATTTTCTTCAATTTTTTTTAGACCTTTTTTCAATAGCTTGCTCATCATACCAGGAGTTACATCTATTTTAAAACTACCACCAATATCAGTCCCTTTTTCTTTATTCATAAAACCGATCACTCGTTCACTAAGTATAATTTTTTTCTTAGCTATATCGTATACATCGATGAATATTTCAGATTCTTGTAATTTTCTGTTATTAGTATCTCTTTCTAAATAAATATTAACTAGATGTTTGTAATTAGTTGTTCGATCTATAAAAATTAGATTTTCCGTACTAGGATGGTATGGAATATTAAAAAAAGCTTTTTCACCTTTCTTGTCTTTCATATTTTCTTTTTTGACTATTTTTTTATGAGTCCAATCTGAAAATTTATTAAAAGCAATTTTTTCTAAAATTCCTTCTTCACGCTCTGGTAAATTCATAGTGTTTAATAACCAATTTCCAGATGCTTGTTTAAAATCAATTCCTTTTTGAAAAGTATTAAACTCATGTGTATAACTAATGGTTTTAAAAGAACAAGAAGTTAAAAGAATAACAGCAATAATGAGTAGTGTTTTTCGTAACATTATATTCCAGATTTTTGGTATAACGATTGTATCAAGTTTTATGCCAGTTTAAAAGAAGGCTATTTTAAAAGTGATAAAGAGAAAGTTTATAAAAAAGTAAAGCCTTTTATTATAGGAAAAACCCTGTAACATTTAAGCTACAGGGTTTTTGTGAGCGGAATTACTACACGAATAATTCCTAGTTAACAATGTGGGGATTATTAAGTTATATATTTACAATGTTTTTATGATAGTAATGGTATGACATTGCATGTATTGCTATCAATATGAATAATAACATTGTAATAAAAATTGAATCTTTATGTGCTATGTGAGCTACTAATGCTGTTATGAAAAACAAAGAGACACCAGCATAACTCCATTCTTTTAATATTATTGGAATATTGGGAACAATTAGTAGAATTGCAGCGATCAATTTTAAAATACCAAGCTGAATTCTAAAGAAATTAGGAAAACCTAATTCTTTAAGCCCTTCAATAGTTGTTTTACTAAAGAAATAAGTATAGGAGCTTAATAGTAAAAAAGCGCTAATAATAATAGTTGTTGTCCAATATATCTTGCTCATCAGTTATAAAAAATAAGAATTTACTTGGTCCACAAGTTTTGTCCCATCAGGATCCATTTGTGTTTTTAAGCTACTTAAATTTTCTGCCCAATCAGAAGTTCTAACTCTAAGTGGAGGTTTTTCAGTTTCAGCTACTTTTAAAATTACTTCTGCAACTTCTTTTCCTGTTTGATATGGAGAAACATCTTCTTTTTCAGCTCTACTTTGTGCTCCACTTAAGTATTTATGAAAAATAGGAGCATATTCACCAGTAGCTAATTCTCCTTCTGTATTTTGAGTTTTTTTAACTGCACTTGTCATAAACTCTGTAGCTATTCCACCTGGTTCAATTAAAGAAAAATGAATGTTAAAAGGCTTAGAGACATAGCTTGCTAAAGATTCAGTAAAACCTTCAACTGCAAATTTTGCTCCACAGTATAATTCATTAAATGGCTGACCTACAATACCACCTATAGAAGTAACATTAATAACATGACCCGCTTTTGAAGATCGCATATGAGGTAAAATAGCTTTAGTAGTTCTTACGACTCCAGTATAATTAACATCTGTAACCCAATCTATTTCTTCTTGATTTGCTTGCTCTAATGTTTTAGCAAATCCAGCACCTGCATTATTTAATAGAATATCTATTTTACCTTCTTTTTCAATAATTGTATTTATTGTAGAGGTAATAGAAGTGTTATCGGTAACATCTAATTGTAATATTTCAATAGATAAATTATTCTCTTTTATAACTTTATTTAAAGCTTCTGCTTTCTCTAAATTACGCATCGTAGCGTAAACTTTATAATTATTTTTAGCAAATAATATCGCACTTTCTAAACCAACTCCTGAAGAGGTTCCAGTGATAATAATATTTTTTTTCATGTTTAATTTATTTATGAAATAGAATAGATCGAATATTCATTCCAATATTTTTTTTATTTTTTTATCCCGTCCCAAACAAGTTGAACTAAATTTGATACGGATGCTTTTTCATCACTTTCATCTCTGAAATGCCAACGTAAATGGGCAATTAATGAGCCTGCAATAAATTGAAGCAACTCTTTAGTTTTTATATCTTTTACAATGCCAATTTCTTTTCCTTTTTCAATTAAATGAAAGACATTCCCGATAGATTTTAAACTAATCTCTCTACTTTCTTCCGTTATTATAGGAGAAGCATGTAATTGTTCTATAAATTGAAAATACTGAACATTATCTTTATAAAATTGAACAGCAACACTGTAATATTCTTTAAACTGTGTTTTAATATCTTTAGTGGCAATAAAAGTATTGAACAGCTTTTTTTCTTCGTCTTTTATATAAACAAAAATGTAGTTTATAAGTATTTCTTTGGTAGGGAAATAGTTGTAAATAGTTCCCATTCCTGTACCCGCTTCTTTTGCTATTGCTGACATTGGTGTAGCATGCACTCCATTGTTACCAAGTAATGTTAAAGCTGCTAAAACAATATCTTTCTTTTTTTGCACAGGACAAAAGTAATGAAATTAGAATAAACATTCCAAAAGTATTTTTTTAAGATAAAAAAGTAGCCAATTCTAAAACGAATTGGCTACAAAAAATCAAAAAAAATTCTCCCGACTTTCTCTGATAAAATTATCTATTTCTTAATTAATGTTTGAGTACTTAATAATTGTTCTCCTTGTTTTATAATTAAGATGTA
>CALISK010000069.1 GCA_938041625.1 uncultured Tenacibaculum sp.
TGGCATATTCGGGGTTCCATTATACCAATTCAGTTTTCCATAAATTACATAAGGTTCATTTGTTTTTAATGAATCTTTTATCCATTTTGCTCCTTTAAACCACACTAAATCTAATGTTCCTGTAGCATCTGCTAAAGTTGCGACTAACCTACTTCCTCTTTTTTGTTTTACCGTTTTAATAATTGTTATTTTACCTACAATTTGGACTTCTGAGGTATTTTGCTGTAGTTGATTAATCGTATAAAACTGTGTTTTATCTACATAACGAAATGGAAATAAATGTAATAAATCATTACATGTTTTAATATTTAATTCTGTAAAAAAAAGTTCTGCCTTAGCTACGCTAACTCCTTTAATGTATGTTATTGGTTGATTTAAATTCATTGAAAGACTAATTAATCTTCATTACTTCAATGTTCGATTTTAATTCTTGCCCTTTCCAGACAAATTTAATATTTACATCCTCATAAGATTTACCTGTTTCATCTCTTACACATCTGTATTTAATTTTTCCATGTTCACCTTCCTTATCATTTGGAAATGTTATAAACTCATGAAATAAGTAACTTCCTCCGTCTTCATGATGTCTCAATTCAATAGCTTTTTTCAAGGAATTTACAGTATTAAAGAAATAATACTCAGTTCTTGAGATATTATGTTTGACATCAATTTTAATCATATTGCTAATATCTGGCACTCCCCTATCATCAAAGACTGAAATAGAAAAACTATCCCATTTACTAAACTCTAGCTTATTTTCGAAATAGGAAAACCCTTCATTTTTAGCTCTAAGTAAAATATAAAACTGATCGTTTTCTTTTCTTAAAGATGTTAAATATGTAGTGTTTCCTATCTTTTTTGTTGTTTGAGAAAGTAACCCATTTAAAACATAACCTATTTTGTTATTATATTTCACTTTACTCCAAAACCAATAAATACCATTGTATAATATCTTATTGTTTTTATATGCCCCGCCACTTAAAACAGTTATCTTTTCAGATATTCTCATAATATCTAAAACTTCTGATTTAATATTGGGTTCAGAGCGTAATTTTACTTTATCTCCAAATACATGCGCTATAGCATTATCTTTATCTGAAAATTCATCTTTTGAATGAAATTCTACCTCCTTTGATTGTCCCTTAATTGAAATAAAAAATAACAGGATAAGAAATAAGAATATAACTTTTTTCATAACGAGTTTATGTTCTTAAACGAAAGTACAAAAAACCATTAAAATCAGCTATCTTTGCAGCCTTAAAATCATTCAATGAGATTACACAGAAATTTAACATATGCCGTAATAGATAGTTTACGTGATGTTTTTAATGAAGGAGCTTATGCGAGTAAAGCCGTTGAAACTGCACTACGAAGAGATAAACGCTGGGGATCTAGAGATCGAAAGTTTGTAGCAGAAACCATTTATGACATTGTTAGATGGAAACGTTTATATGCAGAAATAGCGAATGTTAAAGAACCTTTTTCACGTCCAGATTTATGGCGACTTTTTTCTGTATGGTGTGTATTAAAAGGAATTAAATTACCAGATTGGAATCAAATAGAACCTACACCTACTCGTAGAATTAAAGGTAAATTTGATGAACTCTCAAGAATTAGAAAGTTTAGAGAATCAATTCCTGATTGGATAGATGATACTTGTTTACAGGAATTAGGTGAAGAAGTTTGGACTAAAGAAATGGCTTCTTTAAACAAACAAGCTGAAGTAATTTTACGTACAAATACATTAAATACTTCTAAAGAAAATCTTCAAAAGAAGTTACGTGCTGAAGGTATTGACACTGAATTTATTCAAGGATATCCTCATGCTTTAAAATTAGTAGAAAGAGCTAACGTCTTTAAAACAGAATGCTTTAAAAAAGGTTATTTTGAGGTACAAGATGCTTCCTCTCAATTAGTAGCTGCTTATTTAGATGTGCAACCAGGAATGAAAGTAGTAGATACTTGTGCTGGTGCCGGAGGTAAAACATTACATTTAGCTTCTTTAATGGAAAATAAAGGGCAAATTGTTGCCATGGATATTTATGAAAGTAAATTAAAGAAATTAAAGGTACGTGCTCGTAGAAATGGGGCTCATAATATTGACTTACGTGTATTAGATTCTACAAAACCTGTAAAAAAATTACACAATAAAGCAGATAGAGTGTTAATTGATGCTCCTTGTTCTGGTTTAGGTGTTATTAGAAGAAACCCAGATAGTAAATGGAAATTACAACCTGAATTTTTAAAGAATATCAAAAATGTACAACAACAAGTTTTACAAGATTACTCTAAAATGGTGAAACCAGGTGGTAAATTAGTATATGCTACTTGTTCCGTTTTACCTTCTGAAAATCAACAACAAGTAGAATTCTTTTTAGCTTCTGATAGTGGAAAAGATTTTTCTCTTGTAAAAGACAATAAAGTATTATCACATGTATCTGGTTTTGACGGATTTTACATGGCTTTATTAGAAAAGAAATAAAAGAAAAAAGCCTCACAAATTCTAAAATTTGTGAGGCTTAAATCAACTATCAAAAACTAACTAATCACTAACATTAAAGGTAGTAACTACTTATAAGACGTGACATTTTCTTAATTGTTACGCTTTTGATTATTAATTAACTTTTCTTTAAGAAAAGAGCCTTTATTATTCATAAATAATTTTACTTTTTGTTTAAGTATACATTATAACTTAGGCCTAATAAGATTAATAGAACACCTAATAGTGTATATAAATTATATACTTCTTCAAACCAAAAAACTCCTATCATAATTGTAAAAACAACTTCTAAATACTTTAATGGAGCAATAATGTTAGTTTCATGGTATTGAAATGATTTTGTCATATATAATTGACCTACATAACCAAAAACACCTAAACTTGATAAAAGAGTCAATTCTTCTATGTTAGGGGGCTTCCAATTTTCAAAAGTCATGACACCTCCAAAAATAAAAGTCATAATCATAAAATAATTAATGATGATCAATGGATTTTCTGTATTTCCAATTTTACGTATAACCACAAAAATTAATCCTAACGAGATTGCCGAAAGGAAAACAAACAATAATCCTGTAGAATTCATATTACTACCAGAGCCTTTCAATATTAAAACTCCTAAAAAAGCAAGGAAAAACAAAAGCCATTGCACCAGTTTTATTTTTTCTTTTAAAAATAATAATGCAAAAATAGCTGCAAAAATAGGAGAAGTATATCTTAAAGAAACTGCTGTACCAACATCTAAATAATTTAATGATTGAAAAAAGCATGTTAATGAAATCACACCTAATATTCCTCTTAATAGTAATAGCTTTTTATTTGTTCCAAAAAATGAAATCTTTTTCTTTAAAATTAAAGGTATAGTAAACACTAATGTTCCTATAGATCTAAAAAAAACAACTTGATAAACACTAAAATGATGAAGTTCTTTCACCAGAGCATTTAATAATGTAAATGCAAAAGCACTAACTATCATTAATTTAACAGCCTTACTCATCATATAATTTTCAAAAAGAGTCTTTTAATATCAATTTATTTATCAAATTTGTAAAACTAGTAATACATTCTTTTTTCAAATCTTTATCGGTTTTATCTTTAGAAATTTGAACTCTCTCTACAAGAAAATTATTCATCATAATAGTAGTGTTACAAATTTCTTTAACTTCGGATAATAAAACAATTCCATCTACACTACCATTTGTTATTTTCAATATACAATTTTTTACTTTAGAATGTTTTTCAAAAGATTGAAAAAGAGTTATTATATAACCAAATTTATATGCTAATTTCTCAATATGAAACAAAAAACAGCTATAAAATTCGTCATTAATTTGAGGCAGTATTACTGCTATATTATTTGTTCTTTTTTTTCTTAAAGCTACTGCTTGATTATTAGGAACATAATTATTCTCTTCTGCTATTATCTTTATTATCTGTCTTGTTTCTGAACTAATATCATACTTATTATTCAAAGCTTTAGATACTGTAGAAACTGAAAAACCAGATAAATGCGACAAGTCTTTCAATGTAATAGAAGTTTCCAATATATTACTATTTAAACGCTTTTATCATATTTATGGTTCTTTTTGTTATCTCTTCTATTTTCATATAATCAAAATTACTATTTACATCTTTTATCATTAATTTAGACCCTAAACCTACACAAGTTACACCTGCTTTAAACCATGCTTCTATACTTTCTTTAGTTGGAGAAACTCCTCCAGTAGGCATTATACTTGTCCAAGGTTGAGGTCCTTTAATCGCCTTTACAAAATCAGGTCCATAAACAGCTCCTGGAAACAATTTTACTATTTCACAACCCAACTCCTCAGCCTTAGCTATCTCAGTTAAAGAACCACAACCTGGCAACCATAAAACTTTTCTTCTATTACAAACGATAGCAATATCTTCACGTAAAACTGGTGTTACAATAAAATTAGCTCCCAATCCCATAAATTGTGAGGCTGCTGCTGCATCTGTAACAGATCCCACTCCCATAATCATACCTGGTAATTCTTCTACTGCATATTTTACTAATTCTCCAAAAACTTCATGTGAAAAATCACCTCTGGCTGTAAATTCTAACAACCTTGCTCCTCCTTTATAACAAGCTTTTAGAACTTTTTTACTTATTTCAATCTCTTTATGATAAAATAATGGAACCATTCCAGTATTTTTCATTGTTTGCGCTACTTCTAATCTTGTAAATTGCCCCATACTGTTATCTTTCTACTTTACCTATTGCTTCTCCTAACATCATTTTTTCAACTTCATCAATAGTAACTAAATTATAATCTCCAGAAATTGTGTGTTTTAAACAACAAGCTGCTACAGCAAAATCTAATGCTTTTTGTAAATCGTTTGTGTAAGTTAATAATCCATAAACTAATCCTCCCATAAAAGCATCACCACTACCAACTCTATCTACAACTGGAGTTACTTCTTTAATTGCTGCATTATAAATCTTTTTTCCATCAAACAGTACACCACCAATTCTTTGATGAGATGCACTTACAGAATATCTTAATGTTGTAGCTACTATCTCTAAATTAGGACAATACTGAAAAAGAGCATCATATAAAGACGGAAGTGATTTTTCATCTTGATAATTAGGTTGTACTTTATTTTTCCCCAACATAAAATATGCTGTATCAATATCTCCTAAAATTATATGACTGTATGATAATAACTCTGGCATTACCTCACTAGGTTCTTTACCATATTTCCATAATTTTGACCTGTAATTTAAATCACAAGATATTTTAAGACCTAACTCATGGGCTGTTTTTACTGCTTTTAAACATTGCTTAGCTGCATTCTCTGAAATAGCTGGTGTTATACCACTCCAATGGAACCAAGTTGCCCCTTTTAATATTTCTTTCCAATTAAAATCATCATTTCCTACATTTGCTAAAGAACTATTCTCTCTATCATACACTACTTTACTTCCTCTAGTACCAGCTCCTGTTTCTAAAAAATACACACCTAATCTATCGCCTCCATAAACTACATCGTCTAAACCTACTTTTAACTTTCGCATTTCTTTTACTGCACAAGCTCCAATATCATTATCAGGTACTTTTGTAATAAAATTAGTTTCTATTCCATAATTAGCTAAAGAAACTGCTACATTAAATTCGCCACCTCCATAGGAAGCAGCGAAAGTTTTAGCCTGTATAAAACGTAAATGACGCTCTGTTGATAGGCGTAACATTATTTCTCCAAATGTTACAATTTTATTCATTTATACTATTATTTCTGAATATTAAATACCTAAGGCTTGTCCGCCTCCTATTTGAATAGTTTCTGCTGTAATAAAGGCTGCATCATTACTCGCTAAAAAAGAAACTACAGAAGCAACCTCTTCTGGTTGACCTAGCCTACCTAGCATGATATTGTTTTTCCAAGAAGCAAATACTTCAGGTTTCGTTGATTTAATTTGAGTATGAAAAGGAGTATCAATAGTTCCTGGTGAAACTGCATTCACTCTTATACTATATTCTGCCAAATCTTTCGCTAATGCTCTTGTTATTGCATGTACACCAGCTTTAGAGGTACCATAAATTCCTGCTCCAGGCCCTCCAGCATTCCAACCAGCGTTTGATGTATAATTAATAATAGTTGCATTTTCTCCCTTTTTTAAGAAAGGAATTGCAGCTCTTGAAGCAAAAAATACGGAATCTAAATTAAGAGCCA
This sequence comes from uncultured Tenacibaculum sp., assembly GCA_938041625.1. Classification (GTDB taxonomy): domain Bacteria; phylum Bacteroidota; class Bacteroidia; order Flavobacteriales; family Flavobacteriaceae; genus Polaribacter. The sequence continues at coordinate 6,194 of CALISK010000069.1, forward strand.
TAACAAATCTATAAAATTCTGTTGTCATTTCTTCAAATCTAGATCTTCCACCTAATCCTCCTGCATTGTTTACCAACACATCTATTTTCCCATATTTTTCTCCTATTTTATTTATATTTTGCGTTACCTCTTCTTCCTTTGTAACATCAAACCCATAATATTCAGCTTTTATTCCTTCACTAGTAAGTTCTTTTACTCTTTTTACTCCTGACTCATGTTCAATACCATTTAAAATTACAGTATATCCATCTTTACCTAGTCTTTTTGCTACTTCATAACCAATACCTCCTGTAGCTCCAGTTATTACTGCTAATTTTCCTGCTATTTTACTCATTTTAAATATTTTATTTTTAATTATTTGTTATTCTAACTATTCTCTATTACTGGTTCAATTTTTTTAATAAAAAAGAAGATTGAAAATACTCCAAGCACTACTGATACACATATTGCTATAAATGCTGGTGTATAAGATTTCGTTGTTATTTGCCCTACAAACCAATTCATTATCATTGGTGAAACAGCTGCTACTGTTCCTGCTAAACCTGCTAAAGTACCTACAGATGGGCCTCTAAATAAATCACTAGAAAGTGTTTGTATATTTCCTATGGCAAATTGAAAACCAAATAAAGCCAACCCAGCGAAATAAATGAACATCATAAAATCGCCTTCTTTTACTAAAGTAATTATGCATACAAATGCTATTAGGATTAGTACTCCTCCTAAAGAAATCGTTATTTTTCTTGATAGATCAACAGATAGTTTTTTCATTAATTCACCTGTAAATATTCCACCCAAAATACTCCCTGCTGCTGCCATTAAATAAGAAATCCACATAGTTTCAGCAATTTGCTCTATACTTAAACCAAACTTGCTATTTAAGTAAATTGGCATCCATCCTGCAAAAAACCACCAAATAGGTTCAATAAAAAATCTACAGAATAAGATTCCCCAAGGTTGTTTATAACTTAAAATTTCTGATACTGGTAAACTTTCCGACTTTGATACTGTACTATCTTTATCTATTCTATCAGAAATAATTAAATCTCTTTCTTCCTGTGTTACCCAAGGATGTTTTTCTGGTGTAGATTTATTTAAAAATAGCCAAGGAATAATCCATAGAACTCCTACAGCTCCTAAAATAATATAGGTTGTTTTCCAACCAAATCTAGAGTACAAAAACACAATTACAAACGGAGCTATAACATTTCCTATAGATGCACCTGCATTAAATATACCTTGTGCAGTTGCTCTTTCTTTTACAGGAAACCATTCTCCATTACTTTTTACTGCTCCTGGCCAATTACCTGCCTCACCTAGTCCTAAAAGGCCTCTAAAAATTGATAGTGTAAAAATACCTCTAGCAAACGCATGAAACGCAGATGCTAAAGACCAAACTATTATTGATACAGTAAACCCTAAACGAGTACCTATTTTATCATATAATTTTCCTGATGCAAATTTTCCTATCGCATAAGTAGCCATAAAAACATTTAGCATTATTGCATAATCTGCTTTATCCATTCCTAAGTCTTTACCCATTTCTGGCCATAAAAGAGCAAAAGCAGTTCTGTCAATATAATTTATAACGGTGGCAATAAATATTAATAATATAATCCACCATCTAAGTCCTTTAATTTTCATCTTAAAATTTAGTTTATTTTATGTACCAAGTACCTTTTGCAAATAAATTTATTTGCTATTACTTTACTTTAAAAAAGGCAATAAGGTTGTAGTAAAGTAAAACTACTTAGTTAATTTATTTTTCCTTCAGATTTTAATAATATGTGTTTATATATAAGAAAAGCGTGCAATTTTCTTATACTCTTTTTTTAAATGTTATAACAATATTGATATAATGCTTTAAAATGAGCTTTCATTTTTTCTTTAGCTAACTTTGGGTCTTGTTTTAAAATGGCATCAAATATTTTTTGATGTTCTTTAATTCCTTCTTGAGCTAACCCCTTATCACATACATGATATTTTTCGAAATTTGTAATAATCTCTGGAGTTATAATTAGCATAAACGTGTTCATTGTACTATTACCACTTGCTTTTGCTATTGCTAAATGAAAAAGTAAATCTTCTTGTACAGCATCTTCTCCATTAATTACTTTTTTTTCATAAGCATTTAAAGCTTCTTTTATCTGTTCTAAATCTTCCTCAGTTCTTCTTAAAGCTGCTAATCTTACCGTTTTTAATTCTAATAAAATTCTTGTTTCTACTAAAGATTTAAAATCTGGTTCTTCCAACCTTAAAATATCTTCAATCATCCCGTTAAGAGCAATAACTCCTATATTAGCAACAAAAGTTCCACTTTGTGGTCTAGATTTTAACAACCCATAAAATTCCAGTTTTTGAATTGCTTCTCTAACATTACTCCTACTTACTTTAAACTTTTCAGACAACATTCTTTCTGATGGAAGTTTATCGCCAGGTTCTAAATTTTTATAATTAATTAAATCTCTGATTCCTTTAATTATTGAATTTTGAACTTCTTGATTCTCATTTTTAGTAAGTACTTCTAACTTCATATTTTTCATTTAAATTTCAAAACTGGTTAACCAGTTTTACAGTATAAATATAAAAAAACTAATTGTCTTATCAAACTAATGTGATACTTCTAATTTATAAAATCTCACTTTCGCAAAAGATCCTTTTTTTCTTGACTGAAAATAGTTCCCTGCTTTAAAATAATTTTCAAAAACACCCCATTTTTGCATGTGAATATTTTCATAAACTTTATATTCATTATTATTTAAAACAATGACCATCTTACCTTTAGACACCTTAACTTCAATCGTAAATTTTCTAAAACCTACTTTTTCTTTAAATGTATACCCTTTATCATCTATCCAAGCATCTTCATGTAAAATATCTGTTGCTGATGTTCTTAAATTTTTAAGTTG
>CALISK010000070.1 GCA_938041625.1 uncultured Tenacibaculum sp.
AGAATGGAAAAAATCAATCAGTTTGAAAAACATTTAGTAGATAGTGGAACTATAGTATTAAAATTCTTTTTACACTTGTCTAAAGAAGAGCAAAAGAATAGACTATTACGTCGTTTAAATATTCCTGAAAAGAATTGGAAATTTTCTTCAGGAGACTTAAAAGAGCGTAAATTATGGGAAAAATACCAGTTTTGTTATGAAGAGGTATTAAATAGAACTTCAACATCTTTTGCTCCATGGTTTGTAGTACCCGCAGATGATAAACCTACTGCTCGATTTATAGTAGCAAAAATAATATTGGAAGCATTTGAAAAATATAATTTTAAAGAGCCTACATTGAAGCAGAAAGATTTAGATCAATTAGGTGAATTTAAAGCACAATTAAATAACGAATAAATAAACTTTATAAAAAGTTTAAAAGAGAAAGTGAGTACGATTTTGTACTTTCATAGTGATTAAAAACTTTTAGACTTTTTCAATTTATATAAAATGGAATTAAACTTAGTAAACCCAATTGTATTTTTCGATTTAGAAACTACAGGAATTAATATTGCAAACGACAAAATTGTTGAAATTTCAATATTAAAAATTTTTCCTAATGGAAATAAAGAAAGTAAAACATGGTTGGTCAATCCTGAAATAGAAATTCCTGCTAACGTAGTAGCAGTACATGGAATTACTAATGAAAAAGTAGCAAATGAACCTACCTTTAAAGAATTAGCTCCTAAAATATACGAAATGATAGCAGATGCTGATTTAGCTGGGTTTAATTCAAATAGATTTGATATTCCTTTGTTAGCAGAAGAATTGTTGAGAGTAGGAATTGATTTTGATATGGATAATAAAAAGGCAATTGATGTGCAGGTTATTTTTCATAAAAAAGAACAACGAACTTTAAGCGCTGGATATCAGTTTTATTGTGGTAAAGATTTAGAAGGAGCACATTCTGCTGAAGCAGATACATTAGCAACCTATGAGATTTTAAAAGCTCAATTAGATAAATATGAAGATTTAGAAAATAATGTTGAAGCATTAAGTGAATTTTCTGCACATACTAAAAGAGCAGATTTTGCAGGATTCATTTTATTTGATGATGAGAAGGAAGAAATTTTCTCATTCGGAAAATATAAAGGAAGAAAAGTAGAAGAGGTTTTAAAAGAAAATCCTGGATATAATTCTTGGATTCAGCAAGCTGATTTTCCTCTTTACACAAAAAAAGTTTTAAGGCTGATAAAAGAAAGAATGTCGGGACCTAAAAAAAATAATATGACTGATGAAGAAAAGTTAAAAGCTTTGCAGGAAAAATTTAATATGAGATAATATTTATTAATCAATGGAGTTTAATCCATTGTTCAGTATAAACTTATAGTTTATACGAAAGAAAAATCAAGATATAAGATGTACGTAGAATATAAAGAATTACCCCATACAGCAAGAGTTTGGGTATATCAGTCAGATCGAATTTTTACGCAAGAAGAAGTAGAATTAATATCTGCAAAAGCAATTATGTTTATAGATCAATGGACACGTCATGGAGATGATTTAAAAGGTTCATTTGCTATAAAGTACAATCAGTTTTTAGTGATTGCAATTGACGAAAATTTTAACTCGGCTTCTGGTTGTTCTATAGATGCTTCAGTTCGTTTTGTTAAATCTTTAGAAAAAGATTTGCATATAGATTTAATGGATAAAATGAATGTTTCTTTTAAAGATGGAGACAATATTAATATTGTTAAGTTGTCTGAATTTCAGCAATATGCAAAAGATAAAAAAATAACTTCAGATACCATTGTATTTAATAATATGATAGCTACCAAAGAAGCTTTCGAAAATAGCTGGGAAATTCCTGCTAAAGAAAGTTGGCACAATCGATTTTTGGTATAAGAATTGTTATAAAAGAATGATATGTACATATTAAGAATGAAATATTCTTAAAAAAAGAAGAGAGATTTTTATGAAGAAAAAGATAGTATTACTTACCTTAATTTTTACGAATTTTTTAAATGCTCAACAAGTAGATCCACTTAGAGCAGAAAATTATATACAGCAGAAAGAATGGGTAGATAGTATTGTAAAGAATATGACTATTGAAGAAAAAATAGGTCAGTTATTTATGATACAGGCATATTCAAATAAAGATGCTAAACATAAACAATTTATTTCTAAAATGATAACGAAACATCATGTAGGGAATATAATTTTTATGAAAGGTACTCCTGAGAAGCAAGTAAAACTAACGAATGAATATCAAAAGTTAACAAAACAAGTACCTTTACTTATTGGTTTTGATGGTGAGTGGGGATTAGATATGCGATTAAAAAATACGTATCGATTTCCATGGAATATGACATTAGGAGCAGTAAAAGATGAAAAACTAATTGAAAAATTAGGGAAACGAATAGGAGAGCAATGTAAGAGAGTTGGTATTCACATGAATTTTGCACCTGTTGTAGATATTAATACAAATGCGAATAATCCTATAATTGGTAATCGTTCATTTGGAGAGCAAAAAGAAAATGTAGCTTTAAAATCGGTTGCTTTTACAAAAGGAATGCAAAGTGTAGGTGTACTAGCAAATGCAAAACATTTTCCAGGTCATGGTGATACTGCTTCCGATTCTCACTTAACATTACCTAGTATTAATTTTACAGAAAAAAGAATAGATTCTATAGAATTATATCCGTTTAGAAAACAATTTGACGCAGGGGTTGCTAGTGTTATGACAGCGCATTTAAGTATTCCGTCTTTAGAACCAAATGTTAATTTACCTTCTTCATTATCTAAAAATATAGTAACTAATTTATTACAGGAGAAATTAGGATTTCAAGGTTTAGTACTTACTGATGGTTTAAATATGAAAGGAGCTGCTGATTATGCTACAGCAGCAGAGATTAACTTAGCTACTTTTTTAGCTGGAAACGATATTTTATTAATACCTCAAGATATACCTAACACTGTAAAGCTATTTAAAGAATCTATAGACAAGGGAGATTTAAAAGAAGAGCGATTAAATAAATCTGTAGAAAAAATATTAAAAGCTAAATTTTTAGTAGGACTAAACAATTTTACACCTATTGAAGAAGAAAATATTATTACAGATTTAAATACTATTGAAGATGAACTATTACATAGAGAATTAATAAAAAACTCAATATCTGTAATAAAAAATAACAATAATAATTTACCAATACAAAACCTGCAAGATCAGAAAATAGCGTATGTTTCATTAGGAGATGCTACTGGAAATGATTTTGTAGAGACTCTTAAAAATTATGCAAAAGTTGATGTTATTTCTGATAAACATTTAGGAAACTTAACAAAAAAATTAAATAAATACAATTTAGTTATTATTGGTTTTCATAAGTCTAATAAAAACCCTTGGAAATCATATAAATTCTCTAATAAAGATTTAGTTTGGTTACAAGAAATAGCAAGAAATAATAATGTTTTATTAACTGTTTTTGCAAGCCCATATAGTTTATTAAAAATTAAAACTTTTGCAAATATAGAAACGATTACTGTTGGGTATCAAAATAGTAAACTATCTCAAGAGTTAACAGCACAAGCTATTTTTGGGGCTTTTTCTATCAAAGGGAAAATTCCAGTTAGTATTAATGCCGATTTTCCTGTAGGATCTGGTATAGAAATTCCATCATTAAATAGATTACAATACACAATTCCTGAAGAGGTAGGAATTGCATCTAAAGATATAGAATCAATTGATCGTTATATAGATACTATTTTAAAACAAAAAATGGCTCCAGGAGGGCAAATATTGGTAGCTCGTCATGGTAAAGTTTTTTATCATAAGAACTTTGGATATCAAACAACCATTAAAAGAAGAAAAGTAAAAAAATCAGATGTATATGATTTAGCCTCTTTAACAAAAATATTATCTACATTACCAGCAGTAATGAGACTAGAAGAGAATAGAAAGTTATCGTTATTTGCAGATTTACAAGATTTATTGCCAGCATATAAAGGAAGTAATAAAGAGGGGTTAAACATCAAACAAATCTTATCACATTATGCAAGGTTAAAAGCGTGGATTCCTTTTTACACAAAAACATTAGATTCTGTTACAGGTAAAATTTCTAAAGAATATTATAGGCCTAAAAAATCGAAACAATTCCCTATAAAAGTGGCTAAAAACTTATACTTAAATAAAGTATATAAAGATTCTATTCATGCTATAATAAAGGAGTCCGATTTAAGAGATCGAAAAGGATATAAGTATAGTGATTTAGGTTATTACATTTTAAAGGATGTAGTAGAAAGAAAGTATAAAAAGAAATTAAACAAAATTGTAGAAGAAGAATTTTATAAACCTTTAGGTTTAGATAGAACTTCATATTTGCCTTTAGAGAAATTTAATTGGAAAGAAATAGTACCTTCTGAAAAGGATGATTATTATAGAAATCAATTATTAAGAGGTTATGTACATGATATGGGAGCAGCAATGCAAGGAGGAGTAGGAGGCCATGCAGGTTTGTTTGCAAATGCGAATGATATTGCTAAAATTATGCAAATGTATTTACAAGGAGGTACTTATGGAGGAGTGGAATATTTTAAAGAAGAAACTATTAATAAATTCAATACAAGATATTACCCAGAAGTAAGAAATAGGAGAGGATTAGGTTTTGATAAACCACAAATAAACCCAAGAGAAAAACCAACATGTGGTTGTGTTTCAGAAAAAAGTTTTGGACATAGCGGCTTTACAGGAACTTATACTTGGGTAGATCCAGAAACTGGACTTTTATATGTTTTTCTATCTAATAGAGTATATCCTACAATGAAAAATAGAAGATTAGTTAGTAGTAATATAAGAACTAAAATTCAAAAGGTTTTACAAGAAGCAGTTACTAACTAAAACAATAATTATTTATTGAAATCTTACAAAGTTTTAAGAACTCATATTCATAATGAAGGAATTATAATTAAAAAGAAAACTTTTAAAAGAGAAGAGTTTT
>CALISK010000071.1 GCA_938041625.1 uncultured Tenacibaculum sp.
TGCTTTGGTTTGATATACGGCAGTTAAATCTAATTGTGCTTTTAAAGGATCTCCATTCCAAGAAATAGTACCTCCTTTTTGTACATTAAAAGGTTTGCTTATAATTCCACCATATTTAAAATTGTAAACTCCATTATCAATTGTAATACCACCATCCATAATAAATTTTCCTCTTGTATCTATTTCTATACGAAGATTTCCATTTCCGCTTCCTTTTAGATCACTACCAGATACTTTATCTATAACAACCTGAGCAACAGCATCTTTTGTTACATCTAAATTGAATTTTAAATTAAGTCCTTTAATTTTTTCAATACGAATATCTTTGGTATCTTCTTTATCTCCAGTTTTAAAACGGATTAACTTGTAGTTATTTACCGTAGTAATATCGTTTAAAGGAATTACAAAAATGGTTCCTGGCTGTGTTCTAGCATTTACATCAATACTTAAATTGCTAGTTAAACCTCTTATTTGTGCATTACCTCTTATTAAACCTTTTCCATAATAAGGAATTTCTTCAGCCTCTTTTGTGTCTAATACGAGTAAGTTAGGGGTGTCTATGTTTAATTTTAGATACCATTTTTCAAAATTTTCATGTGTAATACTACCAGATAAATAGCCTTTAGTATCATATTTAGTATCTTGTAAAACTACGTTTCCTAATAAAAAAGATTGATCTTCTAATGTAATATTTGCATTCTCTATTAAGTCAAAATCGATATTTAAATAAGGAAAAGTTAAACCAGCATCATCGAGTCGGAGTTTTCCTTTAAATTTTGGATTGTAAGCAATGCCTTTAGCTGTGAAATTACCAGATAATCTTCCTCTTATATTTGAGATTACGTCATCAGCAAAATCATTGAAACCATTTAATTCATACTCTTTAAAATTAATAGCTAAATCTACCATTGGCGTTTTTTCAGAGAAATCTAGACCTCCAGTAATTTTAACATTGTCAAAATTATAATCTCTTAAAGAAATGTCTACTTTATATTTATTTAGAGAATTTTCACCTTCTACTTTCATTGCAAGAGTACCTTGTGAAAAGTCATTCACAATTACATCATTTATTGTAATGTTGGCAAGAGGTTGAATAATACCGTCTTTTTCTTTGAGTTCGACTTTTCCATTTAAAAGCCCGGTTAATGTTAGGTTTTTAAATTCGGGTAAGAAACTTAATAATTCAACATCTGTAAAATTAGCTTTTAAATCTTTGTTCTGATTTTCTAAATTCCCTTCAAATTCTATTTTCTGATTATCAGAAATTAATTCAAAAGGGCTGAAATTAAAGTAATTGTTCTTTACATCGAAAGTAACTTTATTTTCTCTGTCTTCTTTAGAATTTATAATCCAGTCAAAGTTATTATGATTAAAACTCGATTTTTGTAATCCTAATACTGATCTATGGTCTTGATTTATGGTGTAGAAAAAGTTTAAATTAAAACTTTCAGTTTGTTTTTTCCCTCCTTTAAAAGTAGACTTGAAAAATAGAGTATCATTAACAGTTCTATTTATCAAGTTTAATTTTCCAATATCATAGTATTTAGTTCTTACTTTTCCAGCTGTTAAATGTGTATTATATAGTTTGTTTTTATTATCAACTCTTAAAATAATATCATCTAAAATGTTATCATATACATTTGCATTTGGAGATGAGAACGTTAGTTTAACTGAGTTTTTATTTGAATTTACTTTTCCTTTAATTCGAGTGTTTTTTCCTATAGATACTTGAGGTAAGAAAATGGCAACAATTTGATTATAAATAGTAAAATCAAAATTTATAAATTGATTTGAATTTATAGGAATGGGTTCATAATTTGAGTATACACTTCCTAATGCATTCTGAAAAACAGGAATGATATCTTTAAAAATAAACTTACCTTCTAATTTACCTTTAACAATATCTTTAGAATTTACTTCAATTGTTTTGATACTATCTTTTACAGATGAATTGATATTAAAATCTTTGAATGAAAATGTTTTTTTATTGTTTTTATAAATAAGGTTTTTAAAAGTAGCTTTACCAATGATATTATCAAGATTATTACCTAATATATCTAATTTAATAAGACCTTTTATTTCTGAAATACTATCGCGAGAAAATAAATGTGTCTTTTTTAAATCTAATTTATCAATATCTGCAGTAAAATCAAATTTGTTAATTTCTGATGAAAAATCTGCTAAACCTTTAAAATTTAGTTTAAAATTATCGTCATTTGATTGTAAAAAACCATCAAATTTTTTATTTTGAAATTGTCCGTTTACAGTTAAGTCTTTATAAGAGTATCCTTTAAAATCGATACTGTATATTTTTCCAATAATAGCAGAGTTAATATTATCTATATTAAAACCACTACCTTGAACATCTGCTTTTAAAGAAACATTTTTTAAATCATCATTTTCTGTGAATTTACCTAAATTAAAATCAATAAATTCAATAACACCACTATAAGAAGCATTGTCAATATTGTCAATGTTTGTAAATTGTAAGTCAGAAATCGTACTACCTATTGCCGAATCTAAACTTAAAGTAGCATCCATTTGATCTGGAGTTAATTTTAAAAGCCCAGAGATAGAAAAGTTACCGATTTTTTTAAAATTACTAGGTAATGTTTTACCTAAAACATTTGGAAGTATACTTTTTAGTTGATTATAATTAGCAGAAACTTTTTTCATATTTGCATCAAAAACAAAACCTCTGTCAGTATTAAAGGCATTTACAAATCCCATATCGCCTTTAATAATCATTCCGTTTTTAGAATACATGTTTAAATTAGTAGTACTAAAGTTATTTAAAGTACCATTAATTCTTCCATTAAAAATTAATTTATCATTACCTTTAAGTTCGCCATAAAAATTATTAATATCCTTAACAGCGACAGTACTTCTTTTAAAATTTGCTTTTAATTTTACTCTATCTGTAAAATTAGCAAAGTCTTTTCTGTCGTAATTAAAAGTAATATCACCAAATAGATTAGAACCGTAATTTGTTTTTAAAGATGTTTTCTCAAACAACATTTTTGTTCTTGTATAAGAAAAATCAGTAGATAAACTAGTAACATTTAATTGGTGATTATCTTTTAAATATAAACCTCTAATTTTAGCTGATATATTTGGGCCTATAATTTTAAAGTCTTGAATACTACCACCTGCATTATATGCGGCATATTGCAATCTGTTTTTCCTATTATTATCTACAAGTTTATACGTTAAATTATCTACATAAATATTTTTAGCATTCAAAATAAAAGGAGTTTCACTTTCCTTAGAATCATTATTATCAAAACGATCAATAAATACAGAAAGGTTATCATCATCTTCATTTTTATATTTTGTCATATAAAAATGAACACCATGTAAAGTTACATCTCCTAAATTTACTTTACTATCAATTATTTTTTTTGCATTCTGTAACGAAGTTTTTAAATTTTGTATAAAAATAAGAGTATCACTATGATGATCTCTAATTTCAATACCTTTAAGCTGCACATTACCAAGAATAGATAAGTCTATTTTTTTAACAACAATATTTGTGTTAAACTTTTCATTAACCTTATTTGTTGCTATTTTAGCTAATCTACTTTGAACTTGAGGAATAGAAAGGATTAACATCAAAAGCAATAAGAGAATCAAAATGATTCCTATAATTCTAAATATTATTTTGCGTATTTTTTTTATGGCTCTAAACTTAATTGAAGTACAATAAGGTGCAAAAATTTTGCCTAACCACAAAGAAACAGCAATTTTAACGAATATCTAACGTATTATAGATATTTTTGTAACCATAAATTATAAGATTTTTGAGTACTAAAGATATTTACATATTAGGAATAGAAAGCTCATGCGATGATACCAGTGCTTCTGTTATTTTAAATGGAGAAGTATTAAGTAATGTTGTTGCTAATCAAGAAGTACATTCTAAGTACGGAGGAGTTGTACCAGAATTAGCTTCTAGAGCTCATCAACAAAATATTGTGCCAGTAGTGCAACAAGCAATAGCGCAGGCAGGAATTACTAAAAAAGATTTAAAAGCAATAGCGTTTACTAGAGGGCCTGGTTTAATGGGATCACTGCTAGTGGGAACTTCTTTTGCTAAATCGTTATCTATTGGTTTAAATATACCTTTAATAGCTGTAAATCATATGCAGGCACATATTCTTGCGCATTTTATAAAAGAAGAAGAAAGTAAAATTCCAGAGTTTCCTTTTATTTGTTTAACAATAAGTGGAGGACATACACAGATTGTAAAAGTAACAGATCATTTTGAAATGGAAATTTTGGGAGAAACAAAAGATGATGCTGTAGGGGAAGCTTTTGATAAATCTGCTAAAATTTTAGGCTTGCCATATCCTGGAGGACCTTTGATAGATAAATATGCACAGTTAGGAAACCCTAAAGCTTTTCCATTTACGCAACCTAAGGTAGGAGATTTAGAGTTTAGTTTTAGTGGTTTAAAAACGCAAATATTATATTTTATTCAAAAGAAAGTAAAAGAAGATCCTACTTTTATAGAAGAAAATTTAAATGATATATGTGCTTCAATTCAGTATACAATTGTAGAAATTTTAATTAAAAAATTAAAAAATGCAGTTAAACATACTGGAATAAAACAAATAGCCATAGCTGGAGGAGTATCTGCCAATTCAGAAATTAGAAAGCGATTGTTATTAGCAGAAAAACAATGGAAATGGACTACTTATATTCCTAAATTTGAATATACAACAGATAATGCGGCCATGATTGCTATTACTGGCTATTTAAGTTATCTTAATAATAGTTATACAGATATCGCTGTATCTGCTAAAGCACGATTGAAAGTCACAGAGTAATTCTATATTTTGTGAAATAATATTTTAAAATTAAACGGAGTACAAGAATTAAATAAAACACAGCAGAAAGTTTTATTTGGGGTATAGGAAACTGTACAATAAAATGTAATATTGGTGTTAATATAGAAAATGGCCCTAATGGTAGCTAAGCAGGTCAAGATCATGCTTGTCAAAATCAAGGAGGATCTAGTGGTTCTATTTGTGTTGGTGGAGAACAACCTTGGATTCAAGGAGGCGTTGGTCACCAGAGATAATTAGTGAAAACACATTAATAAAAAAAGTTCTTTATTTGTAAATAAAGAACTTTTTTTGTTTTTTGAGAAATTCTCTATATAGTATTATTTCTTTGTTTTAATAGAGCAGCCTATTGCTTTAGTTTCTGTAACCATAGGAGCTGTTCCTTCTAGTAAATCACTAATCGCTTTTTCTACATAACGATCTTTTACATTATTAGCATCTCTAGCATTATCATCTACAGCACCAATATATGATAATATAAAATTGTTGTCATGATTTTTATTTAAAATAAAAACATGCGGTGTTTTAGTAGCTCCAAATCTAGGGTATATTTTTTGGTCTTTATCAAATAAATAAGGGAAAGTAAAACCTTTACTTTCTGCTCTATCCTTCATTGAATCAAAATCATCACCTAAAGATACAGAAGGGTCATTTGGATTAATTGCAACTACGGGGTAGCCAATGTTTTTAAATTTTTTATCTAATGCGATAATCCTGTCTTCATACATTTTAGAATACGGACAATGATTACAGGTGAAAACAACAATGACTCCTTTTTTATTCTTGTAGTCATTTAATGAAATCATTTTTCCATCAATGTTTTTTAAAGTGAAATTTTCTACTTTATCACCAATTTTGTATCCATTTTTCTTATCAGTTGTAAAAGCAATACTAGCAAAAGCTATTGTTAGTATTAATAATGATTGTAAAATTTTCATGAGTTATTAATTAATAAATTTTTGTAATTCTTCAGTTAATAAATTATAATCGAAAGACTGTTCATAAAACGATCTTTTATTTTTATTGTAAATTAAGGTGGCAGGAATAGAACCTGACCAGTTTTTATCAATTCCATTGATCCATTTATTTTGATCTGGATCATCTAAAACAACAACTTTCGGTTTTAAATTACGTTTTTTTATAAATGGAATTAAATGACTTTCTATTTGATTAGGGAAATCTAAACTCACTAATAAAATTTCAATGTTTTTGTCTTTGTAATCATCGTTTAGTTTTTCAAAAGCAGGTAGCTCTTCAACACATGGTTTACACCAAGTAGCCCAAAAATTTATAATATATGTTTTATTATCGTTTTTGTTTAGAAATGGAGATAATTGCTTGTAGTTTAAAATAGTAACTATATTTTCTTTCACTATTTTGGTTGTTTCTTTATTCAAAAAAGCACTAGTTTGTTTTTTTGAAATTTCAGATGTTTTTTTAGAGTTTTGATTACAGGACATAAAAAAAACAACAATAAACAGTGTGTAAAATATTTTATTTATCATATTCATAAAAGTACGTAAATTAAAAAAGAATTATTCTTAAAAAAAGTAAAAAAATACATATAGACTTTAAAAGTAATTTTCTGGTTAAAACTTAATAGTGATTAAAATCTATTGATTTATTTAAGAATTAAAGATAAATGTAGATGAATTAAATGTTTATTGATTGTACAAGAAAATAAATGAATAGATTTTAAAAATTATTATATTTATAGTAAGAGTTTTAGATGAAGTCTTAGTTTGCATTAACTATAAAACGGAGCCTTTAAATACATGTATTTAAGGGCTCTGTTTTTATTTATTAAATGAGAAATATTTTGAGTTATTTGGTTTTAATCAAAAACCTCGTTTAAAAGTTTAGCTAAGCGCAAACCTCCTTTTTGAAGTTGTTGTCTAACAACAGGGAAAAAACGATAAGAATATTTATATCTTAGTTTATCTCCTTTTTTAGTATAAGTATATACTTCTTTGGTAAGTTTATGAGTGTCCTTAACCCAGTCTAATACAGATCCAGATTGTAATTTCTTTACTTCATCTTTTGTTAATTCTTTTGCGTTAGAAGCTAATTCAATATAGCTCATATTCCATTGGCTAATAAGACTCTCATCCCAAACACTATGCAGATTAGAACCTCTACCATGCCATTGTACTTGTATTGAATTACCTCCTTTATCTTCTTTTCTTCCTATGTGTAAAGGTTGGTGTAAATCACCTAATAAATGAACTAACATTTTTAAAGAAAATTGCTTGTCTTCTGTACTAGCATTCTCATCTTTTAATGTTTTTATGCAGTAGTTTATACCTGTAACTAAATCTCCTTTCGGATTTTTTTTAGCGGTAACATAATCACCATCTAAAGGCATGTTTACATAATGCCAAGAATAATATTTGTTATATTTTTTATCAGATTTTATTTCATCAGCATACGTAGAAACAAAAGCTAAACTTTGGCCTTCAAGTAGCTTTTTAATTTTTCTTTTTGCTTTTCTGCTTAAATACTTCTCAGCTATTTCTCCTGTTACTCTATGTCCTGTTGGTCCCCATGTATCAGTTATAGAAAATATAGAAGTCGACACAAATAAAAATGTCAATAGTACTAGTGTTTTTAATTTCATTCCCTTCAGATTTGGTGCTAAAATAATAAATATTCAGTCAAAATATTTGTTTAGTAAGTAAAATTTTTGATATATTTGTGATATCAAAATAATATCATAATAATTTTAAACATATGAAAACAGAAAAAATCATCAAACCAGCAAACGGGTATTTAATGTTATTCGTTTTTTTAATTTCATTCTTGGGTAGTATAATAGCTATCGCAAAATACAAGAGTGGCTTTTTTGTAATTATTACAATATTGTCAATAATTATGTCATTCGGTTTTATATTGGTAAACCCTAATACTTCTAAGGTAGTTTTGCTTTTTGGTAAGTACATAGGTACTATTAAACAAAACGGACTGTATTGGGCAAATCCTTTTTATAAAAAGAAAACGGTATCATTAAGAGCTAGTAATTTTGATAGTGAACGATTAAAAGTGAATGATAAATTAGGAAACCCAGTAATGATTAGTACTATTTTGGTGTGGAGAGTTACTGATACTTATAAGGCTGCTTTTGACGTTGATAATTACGAGAATTTTGTTAGAGTACAAACAGATGCTGCAGTAAGAAAGCTAGCGAGCATGTATCCTTATGATAATTTTGCTGATGAAGGGCATGATGAAGACATTACCTTGCGATCTAGTGTAAATGAAGTAAGTGAAACATTAGAAAAAGAATTAGAAGAACGTTTATCTATTGCAGGAATTGAAGTGTTAGAAGCAAGGATTGGTTATTTGGCATATGCACAAGAAATTGCGAGTGCGATGTTAAAAAGACAACAAGCTACAGCTATTATAGCAGCAAGACATAAAATAGTACAAGGTGCTGTAGATATGGTAGAAATGGCTTTAGAACAATTAAATAAAAAACAAATTGTTGAACTTGATGAAGAACGTAAAGCTGCTATGGTTAGTAATTTATTAATTATTTTATGTGGAGATAAAGAAGCTTCACCAGTATTAAATACAGGAACACTAAACCATTAAGAAAGAAAGAATATGAAAGAATATAAAGTGATTTTACCTAAGTTAGGGTTTAGAAATAGAAATAAAAATTTGGAAGATCTTTTAAATCAATATGCAAGAGAAGGTTGGGTAGTGAATCATATTTCACAAACAGGAACTGTTGTTTTTGAAAGAAATAAAAATAGATAAATTTTTAATATGAGAGTTTTTAAAGAAGAACAAGGATTTAAACAATTATGGGTTATAGGACTTGTCACAATAAGTGTGATAATATCTATAATTATGATTACTCAAAGATATATAAAAGAAGAAGTGTCGATAACTAAATATTTGATGATGATTTTTGTGTTTTTGATGAGTGGAGTTCTTGTTTTTCGTTTTAAATTAGAAACTAGAATTGATGAAAGAGGAGTACATTATAAATTTTTTCCTTTTCATTTAAAATATAGAACTAAAGCGTGGAGTGAAATAGAAGCTATTTATGTTCGTAAATATGAACCAATCTTAGAATATGGTGGTTGGGGGTTAAAAGGAGTTGCGTTATGGAATAAGAAAAAAGGAAATGCATATAACGTAAGTGGAAATATAGGAGTTCAATTAATATTAAAAAATAAAAAAAAGATTTTAATAGGTACTCAAAAAGAAAGTGAAGTAGTTAATACAATTAATTATTATTTAAAGAAATAAGTATGATACGTTTTATGTTTTATTTATGGATGTATTTATTAAGTGTTTTAATGACGTATGCACAAATTAAATCAGAAGAAATAATAATAAATAATGAAGGGGTTGAATTACCAGGTACTTTAACTTGTACTAAAGAAAAGAGTCCTTTAATTATTTGGATTCATGGATCTGGTGCTGTAGATAGAAAAGGAGGGACTCCTGAGTATATTGAACAGTTTATGAGAGAAGTAATAAAACATGAAATAGCTTTTTTTAGCTATGATAAAAGAACTGTGAATCCGAAAAATATTGTTTTTTTTAAAGAAGGTGTATTGTTTAGCGATTTTGTATCAGATGCTAAAAGAGTAATAGATTATTTCAAGAAAAAAAAGCAATTTTCAGAAATAATTTTAATAGGTCATAGTCAAGGATCATTAATTGCTATGTTAGCATCACAAAATATAGATAAATATATTTCTTTAGCAGGTGCTGGAGAAACAATTGATAAAACATTAATAAAGCAATTGAAAAAGCAGAGTTTAGAAATAGCAAAAATAGCAGAAAAACATTTAAAAGAGTTAAAAGAAAAAGGAAGTATTAAAGAGGTGGATCCTAACTTAATGATGTTGTTTGCTCCTCAAAACCAACCATTTTTTAAAGAATGGATGACATTTGATCCTTCAGAAGAGATTAAAAAAGTAGTTGTTCCTACTTTAATTTTAAATGGAGATAAAGATTTACAAGTAAAGATAAATGATGCTGAAATATTAAAGAAAGCAAAACCAACATCAGAGATTTCTATTATAAAAAATATGAATCATGTAGTAAAAGAAATTCATAAAAATGAAGATAATTTAAAATCGTATTATTCAAAAGATTTTCCGATATCACAAGAGTTGATTAAAAGAATTGTTTTATTTATTAATAAATAATTATGGCGAAAAAGAAAGCTTTTGCATTAAGAATAAATGAAGAAATGCTTAAAGCAATTGAAAAGTGGGCAGCAGATGAATTTCGTTCAACAAATGGACAAATTGAATGGATGTTAATGCAATCTTTAAAAAATGCAAAAAGAGAACCTAAAAAGAAAGAAGAAGAGTAGTTTAATTTCTTGATTTTATTGGCCCTATTTAAGAATAGGGATGCTTATTTTACTAGGATATTTTGTGTTGTGGTATAATTTAATGGTTGCTTTTTCAACAACACTTTTTGCTTGTTGAGTAGACGGATCTTTGGCAGTAGTATAGTTTTTTTGAACTTTAGGGTTATCAATTATAGAAAAAACAAATCGTATTCTACTCCCTTTATTTAGTTTTCTACTAAACATATTTTCTCCTTCAAAAGTATATTTCTCAATTTTATTTTTTTCTACTAATCTAGGAGTTACTAAATTTTTTCTATAACGAGCTCTTAATTGATCTGTTTGTAAAAAAATAGATTCGTTAGAGGTTGTTATTTCATATACAGATATTTCAAAATCAGCATCAACAACATTCATAGAAATATATCCTTCAAAAGATATTTTACCATTTACTTCAATAGCTTCTTTTAAAGGGCTCGAATGATAGATTAAAACCCCTTCATCATTTACGTAACTTTGATCTTTATGATACTCTTTATTCTTACTTTTATAGCTTGAATAATTAATACCTTTGTTGGCTACTGGGTTATAGTGTGTAATATCTGGGGTTTTGTCTTGTTTCAAAGGTTTGTTTAAAAGATGTCCAGAAGAAAAAAGATCATCAGCGTTATTGTAAATAGAGCTTAAATACAATTCTTTTGTAGAGTTTGAAAGAGCTTTTAAATTAGAAGTATATTTCCATTTATTTTCTCCCATTGGGTAATACATTACTCTGTTTTTCAATAAAGAAGGTTTTTTGCCATCCTTTAAAGTCCAATTAAACCAATCTAAATATAATTGATTCATATTTAAAACAGCATTTTCTTTAAAATTTAAACCTCCTAATTCTTTTTTAGGGCGTCTAGTTCCCCCATGATTCCATGGTCCTATAATTAAATAATGGTTTTTAATAGCTTTATCATTTCCATATTTCATATGATCATTGTAATATTTTAA
>CALISK010000072.1 GCA_938041625.1 uncultured Tenacibaculum sp.
ACACTTCTAAAACAACACTTTCATATTATGAAAAGCATACAAATAGGATTATTACTCTTATTATTTACATTAATTTTTAGTTTCCAAAAAAAGACTAATAATACTTCTAAAAAAACAATTATAATGAATCCAGAAACGAAAGAGAAATTTCTATATCTAGAAATATATGGAGAAAAAGGTGCTAGTGCAGAAGTTAAATTGAATGATGTTACTGCTTGCGAATTATCTGCTAATGATGAAAATAGTTCAGGTAATTCATTATCACAAGTTAGATATTATGTAAAACCAGGAATGAATACTATATCAGTTCATCCATTATCAAAAAAAGGGAAAGCAACCATTCGTTTAGTAAACTATACAAAAGGAGGTTTTACTGGTCGTAATAAAGGTGAAGAATTGATGAATATTGTAATTGAAAATGATTACACAACTGTTTATAAAGAAATAGAATTATCATCTGACAGAAAAAAATGGTCATGGATGAATACAGATATAATTACAGATGATAAAAGTAAAGATGAAGCTATTGATTTTTCTAAAAAATTCTATAAAATCATGGAGCAAAATAATATAACAGAAATGATATCTGCTGCGGACCCTATACTTGGCTATGATCTTATATCTAAACCTAACACTACCAAAAAAAGATTAGTTAAACAATGGGAAAGAGGTATGAAAATGGCTTTTAATGATGAAAATGTATTTGATGACATTAATACTATTTCTATTCAATTAATTCCGGTTGCTAATGGGAGATTATTTAAAGTAAAACGAAAAGATGGAAGTGATTTTTTTAGAACCTCAGATAAAAGTGATTTCGTTGTAGCATTTAATAATATTATTGGTCGTAAAAATGGTGTTTGGAAATTTTATCATTAAATCTTACTTAATAATAAACAAATTACCCATTGTATATTATATAATTACTGTTAAACAATACAATGGGTTTATATTATAAATAAAATTTAACAAATATAATAACCACTTAAAAGGAATATAGCAACAAACTCTTACACCATCTTGGCATATAAAAAAACCATCACCCCACAAGGATATTCTATTCTTGGTGGTCTTTTTTTATTCCTCCTTTAATGTTTTTTTGTTTTTTTTAAATATTTATTGAGTGCCTTTTAATGATTAAATTAATTTTTTCATAATAGAATATTTATGGTTAATTTATTAATGAATTTGACAGTATCCCCAATAACAAAAGAATCTTTCGTATTCAAAAGATGGTAATGAGCTTAATATAGTGCAATCACTATCTGAATAACATCGCATAGATCATGGATCTAAAGCTCCTTTAATTTCTTTCTGCTCTAATTTGTTCAAGATAACTCCTAATTTTGAAATGTTTTTAAACATAATTTTAATTTATTAAGTTAATTATCCTCTAAGATAACAAAAAAACATAAACAACTAAAAAACAACGATATAACTGTTTTTATTTATTACAAACACACTGTATCTAAGTAATTTTACAATTATTGACACTTCTTTTACATTTGTTTGACACTTACATTTTAATATTGAATTAGTTTTATAATCGAGTATACTTTAATTATGAAAAACAGATTATTAATTTAAAAACACCCAAAAATGTATAAACTTATTATCACTATTATTTTTATGACTTATATCAGTTGTAATTCGAAAAAACAAGAAACAAAGAATATCATTGCTAGTACTAATATGAATATCACCAATCCTTTATTATATGCGATGAATACAAATAACACTTCTTCATATAATTCTCCTTCTCCTTATGATATATTTATTGATATCAAAAAAATTAAAAGCAATGATTATAATCTTGTTGTAAAAATGGAATTAAATAATGGTTCTATTTATATTTCACCAAATTCAGTTAGAGATTTTAAAGGTAAATTTTCATTAAAAATAAATGAGAGTGATAAATTAAAAAAAACATCAAACCTTATTGAAAAACCACTTTCAGTTGAGACATATGATTACCATCCTTTTGTTCAAGGTAATGTTAATTGGGTTAAAAATAATACAACATATACTCAAAAGCTAAAATTAAATTCTGAAGAAAACTTTAAAATTTCAGGTTATATTCAATTCACTATTGAACCTCGTTGTACCTTAGAAAAGGTACCATTTGTTATTATACATGAAAAAGGTAAAATGAAAATCGAACTAATACAAGATAAGTGTTAATTTAAATATTGAAATCTGTTCAATACTATTTTATATACTTTTAGTTATTATAAATAATTTAGGTACTTCAATGAAATTAGTATTGAGCAGAATTTTCAACATATTCGAAGTTTGATTATAGCAAAGTTAATGAGTTATATAAATTGAAATCATAGTACAAAATAAACCTATATCTAAGACAATGTGATAAGCATTTCTTTTTAAAAGTTATAAAATATCTTTAGTATGATTAAAGGGTTAGTTTATTTAAAAAAAACACGTTTAATTTTCCCTTTCTTCTCAGGATTTTTTTTGTCATAGATAAATTTAATTTTTGTGTACCCTCTATATTCTACAGGCTGATCTTTTAATCCGTAATGACCTAATTCAATATTATTTCCAAAAGAATCAAATTTGTATAAATCATATGCTTTATCTCTACCTAACATTAATTCTCCTTTTTTATTTATTGTAGCATATTTAACACCGTTTCCATTTTTATCGTAAGTTATCTTTCCTCCTGCACTCTCCAAAAAAGAACCAATGACAGCTTCTTTTTTAGCATTATAAAATCGAAACCCTATTAAATTATAATCTTTATCATATTCAGCTTTGTCTATAGCTATTCCTTTATCATCATCAAAATCATTTATTAATTCTCCTTTATCGTTTATATGATTCATAGAAATTAATATTCCTTCTTTCGAATATTTATATAAAGTAGTTAAAAAGTAATAATATGGCCGCATTGTTACATATTCTCCTTTTTTATTTTTCCTTTTTTCTACTACATTTAATTTATTTTCATGATTCCATATATATTCAGCTATATTCCAAGTACTATTAGTCAATTTACCTTCATCTTTATAAAATTTCACATTACTCTTTTTCCCTTTATTATTATACTCATATACTTCTTTAAATACATTCATATTATTATAACATTGATTTCCTAAAGCATCATAAAAGGTTCTTATCTCTAAATTCCCTTCATATCTTATTAATGTTTTTGAAAAAACATTTCTAAATCCATCCATTAAACCTGCTCTCATTCTTTTTATTTGCTTGTTTTTAAACAAATATTGAATTGAAATTAATCTGTTTTTTGAATCATAAGTTAACTTATAATAATTTTCATTTTTTGTTCTCTCTACAGGAATTTCTATTCTTCCTTTTACTTCTGAATATGGAGTTTCTCTAAATATTAAATGCTTATAATATTTTATAACTTCATTTTGACTAATTAGTTGAAAACTAATTAGAATTAAAAATAATGTAAATCGTGTTTTCATTGTAATAGTTTTAAGAACAAATACAACTAATTTATTCCTCTTACATTAAAAGGTGAAAAGATTTAAAGTATTTTTGCTCTCTATGCATTTAAACAACATACATAATAATCAAAATTATAATTTTGAAAAATTACAACAAGTAAACTCAGAGTTAAAAGATTTCATATTTAAAAATGAATACGATACTTTAACTATTGATTTTTCAAATCCTAATGCGATTATAGCTTTAAATAAAGCGCTTTTAATAGGTCATTACAACTTAATTGATTGGCAATTGCCTAAAGGGTATTTATGTCCTCCTATACCTAGTCGGGTTGACTATATTCATCATATAGCAGATTTATTAAATAGTAATTCAAAAAAAATAAAAGGAATAGATATTGGTGTCGGTGCAAATGCTATTTACTCTATTTTAGGAGCACAAGTATATAATTGGAATATGATTGGATCAGATATTCATTTAAAAAGTGTACAAGCTGCTAAAAAGAATATAAGTCTTACTCCTGCTCTTCATAAGAAAGTAAAAATAATTCATCAAACAAATAATGCCAATATTTTTGAAGGTATTATTAATGAAAATGATTTTTTCAATTTTACAATGTGCAACCCTCCTTTTCATAACTCTGAAGAGGCAGCAATGAAAGGTACTTTGCGTAAACTTGAAAATTTATATAAAGAAAAGCTCGAATTAAATTTCGGTGGACAATCAAATGAATTATGGTGTAATGGTGGTGAATCTTTATTCATTAAACGAATGATTAAGCAGAGTGTACTTTTTCAAAAACAAGTAGGCTATTTTACCAGTTTGGTTTCTAAAAAAGAAAACTTACCAAAAATTGAAAAACAATTATCTAAATTAAAAACATCATTTAAAATTATACCAATGCAACATGGTAATAAAAAAACAAGAATTATTGTTTGGTCTTTTATAAATAAATTATAACCATCTTTAGAAAATTATTAATTAGTAGTGTAACATATTTAAAAATTAGTTGAATGTATATTAGGAAAAATTTTAGTTTTAAAAATATTCTGCGTTTTTCTGGTGCACATATTATTTGGCTTACTTTGTGGACTGTTTTTGTTGTAATACTATATAAATATTCCTCTTTTAAACTTTTTTCTATACCATGGCTTCCTTTATCTCTTATAGGTACTGCTGTAGCTTTTTATGTAGGTTTTAAAAATAACAATGCATATGATCGCTTATGG
This sequence comes from uncultured Tenacibaculum sp., assembly GCA_938041625.1. GTDB lineage: Bacteria > Bacteroidota > Bacteroidia > Flavobacteriales > Flavobacteriaceae > Polaribacter. Next base: position 4,665 of record CALISK010000072.1, read on the forward strand.
GAAGCTAGAAAAATATGGGGAGCTATAATAAACGATAGTAGAAGTTGGGGAGCTAGTGTTACTGGGTTTATAAACAATCAATTTAGAACAGATAACTTATCAGAAAATGAATTATTTAAAATAAAAAAACGCTTAACATATACACATATTGGTTGGTTATATTCTTTAAGAAGTCAATTATTAATCCCAACCCCTTGGGAACATATAAACCAAAGTAAAGGAATAAAAATGTTAGCAAAGAAACGTTTAGAAAATTCAGGTATTGGTTTATATAAAGAAGAGCATGCTGATAGTGATGCTAAAAACTTCTTGCCTTATAAAGATGTTGATTATTTAATTAATTGTAAAAATACAGCTACACAAATAATAGCTAATCAAGCAGCTTATTTAGCAGAATTACGAGAAATAAATGCTATTGATGATTTTAGGCATATTGAATTACAAGAGCTTTTAAATAACTTTTATACACATCAAGGTAAATGTGAAAGAATTAAAAAATTTCCCTTACCAAGGCAGTATGCAAGTACTAGTTTTATTTTTATCGGTATTTTTATCTTTATGCTTCCATTTGGTATGATTTCTGAATTTTCAAAACTGGGAGAATATGGTGTATGGTTAGCCATTCCTTTTACTGTAGTTGTAGGATGGATTTTTTTAATGATGGAATTAGTAGGAGATTATTCTGAGAACCCTTTTGAAGGATTAGGTAACGATATTCCTATGTTATCGTTATGTAGAACTATAGAAATAGATTTACGTGAAATGCTCGGAGAAACAGAATTACCAGAACCTATTAAAGCTAAGAACAATATTTTAATGTAATATTCTAATATTAAAAAGGTTGTATTTATTATAAATACAACCTTTTTAATCTAATGTTAATTGCTACTTTGTAATAACTAATTTCTTTCTCTTTTTAACACCAGTAATCGATTCTATTTCTATAATAAAAATGCCTGGTAATAAATTAGGTATTTCTAACTGTTCTTCTTCTTTTTTCATTTCAACATCTAACATAAGGGCTCCTTGTTGGTTAAAAATTTTAATATTACTTCCCTCCCATCGACTAACTTCAATAGTTACTCTATTATTAGTTGGATTTGGAAATATATTAATAGTAGATATAGAATTATCTATTACTTCCTCTATGATTTCCATTTTATCGAAATTAGGCCCTCCATTATACGTATCTGTAACTAATTTCACATTATAAGTACCAGGAGATAAATCGATAAACTTTTCAATAACTCCCCAATGCATCCAATTCCCAGGAGTTACAGTAGAAAAATCAAGAACTCCATAACTAGCACCATTTATAAATAATTCGCAGCTGCGATCTACATTAGATCCATTAGCATAAGTAAATAAGAATTTTGTTAATCCTTCTTCTGAAACAATCACTTCGTCCCATTCAATAAAACTGTCTTTACCTCCAAAATCTACAAACCCTGAACCTGTAAAACCAGAAATACTATTACGATTTTCTGTACCACTTTGGCTCGTTCTATCTTCTCCTTGATAAGTTTTGTAAATATTATTATCGGTAATTTCTTCTTCTTTTACAGTAACAATAATATCACTTTTAAAACCACCATCTTCAGTAGTTACCGTTATAACAGCATTACCAGGTGTTAATCCTATTATTTCACCTAAATCATTTATAAAAGCGACTTCTTCTTCAGATGAAGACCAGGTTACATTTTTATTAGTTGCATTATATGGATATACTTCGGTATGTATTGTGGTTTCTTCTTCAATATCTAAAGTAAGTGTTACTTTATTTATAGAGATTCCAATAACAGGAACAACTTCGTTATTAAAATCATCTTCAGATACAATAATTTTTGTAGTATCAGAAACATCTTCGTTTGATAAAGAAGTTATAATTAAATCTGCTTCTCCTTTTGCTACAGCTGTTATTAAACCTGTTTCAGGATTAACAGTCATTACTTTTTCATTAGAAGAGGCCCATTTTACTGATTTATTTGAAGCATTAGAAGGGTAAAGTTGATATACTAAAGAAGGAACCGTACCTTCTGGAGCTATTTTTACTTCATTAAAATTTTTAAAATCAATATCTGAAACTTCTACGAAACTATCATCAGCATCTTCTACATAATACCAACCAGCTTGTACACGACTTTGTAATCCATTTTTTACTGCAACTGCAAAAAGGAAAGATCGTTTTTTACTAAAAGTAATAGTTTCACCTTTATATTTATAAGCATCTGTAAGATCTAATGCCATCATTGCATTTGGTTCTCCAGGCCATTCCCCACCTTCACCAAATGAATAATAAATAGTACTTCCTGGCTCTGCAATTATTTTAAATTTTACTTCTTTGTTATGAATACCTGGTGTCTCAGAAAAATAAGGTCTTTTAGGAATCGCATTAACATTGACCTTGTCTTTAAAATGATCTGCATCCATAATGTCTGCAATTTCACCTCCTTTTAAAAATAATGAACTTTTAGTATCTAGATATAATTTATTATCATCTCTTTGAAGCGGTTTCCCTGGTCTACTTCTTAAAAGCTGAAACCCGTTTATAAAGCCGTAAATAGTTACATCTTCAGCAATGGTCCATCCTTTTGTAGAAACCTTAAACAAATGATCGTAAGTAGAAGAAGCATAAATACCAATTGTTCCTTGATATTTATCTGCTGGTAATATATCGTCTCTAAGTACTTTTACATTTTTAAGGTGAAGGTTTCTCATATAAGTAATCCCTAAACCGATCCAACTTGAAGTATTAAGTGAAGTAAAATTCTCAAATAAATTATCGGTATTATATTTTCCGTTTAATTCAAGATCTACAATACTAATTCCATGTTTACCTCCATAGTTAATACTATTTTTAAAAAAATTGATACCAACATGTTTTGCATTTACCAACTTTTGCCCCCCTGCTTGAGAAGGATTGTCGTGTAAATTATAATCATATTCATGTAAATCATCAGGAGCTCTTCTTGAAATTATAGCAAAACCTACAAAATTTTGATCCGTTGCTATATTTCCATCCCATCTTACCGTTGCCCCTGTGGTTGCCCAAAAACCAACTCCTGTGTGACCATGATCACCTGGTTGTCTCGTTTTTTCAGACCAATCTCCAACATCTTTTCCTGAACCTTCAGAATAAATTGCTATGTTTCTTCTAAAACCACCTAATTCAGAACCATTTTCATCTGTAAAATGAGAACCTAATACATTATAAGACGCATTATCATCAAACCAAGCATTCGATTCGTGATTTACAAATCCCCAACCAGGACTTCCCCATACAACAGAACCTTTTACATAACCGCTTTTTCCATTTTTATCAGTATCTCCTGCTCGGTGAAAATGCAAAGCATATCTACCAACTACATTTGTGGTAGGTAAAGTTACAGGCTTTTCTAATTCAATTTTCTTATTAGTACGTCCTAATTCTTCTAATTGAACATATCTTATATCAACATCTTGTTGGTGCATAAACATAAGGTGTCCTCTACGATGAGCATCTATTTTATTCTCCGATTCTATAATAACATTTCTAGAATAGTTTGCAACATAGGGATATAAACCTTTAAAAGCAGCGTTTGATGACTTTACAAGTCTATCGTTTTTAGTAGGATGATCTAAAGTAATCGTTTTACCTACAATATTTTTAATAGTAAATTCTTCTTGTTGCTTATTTAAAATTCCTGAGATTACAATTCGATCTCCAATACTCCAGTTAATTGGTTCTTTTTCCAATTCAAAAGAAGAAGTACCTTTAGGAAACCATTCATTTGCTTTAACAAAGCTTGTTTTTTCGAATCCGTGCCATTCAATTTTTCCTAAAGCTATAATACCTCTACTTAATAATAATGAATCATCAGTAATATTAATATCTCCGTTATCTAAAATAAGTATCTTAGCTTCAATATTTTGTTTTACAGGGTTACTTTCTGTTCCTATTATTAAACTACTATGTGGCATAGTAACTAATGTTTCTACAGAAAGTTGTGCATTAGCATCTCTAGAAAACTCTAATGTTCCATCTACTCTTATTGTAGAAAGTCTTTCATTAAATACTTTATCTACAATTACTGTTATAGATGAAGGGATCATTACTTTCGATCCATTTATAGGAATAATACCTCCCCATGTAGCTGGTGCACTCCAGTTTCCTGACTTAACAGCTTTATGAGTTACCTTACTTTCTGGAGCCAAATTCATAACTTGATGAATATGATTTTGGTGGCCTTGGGAATTATGTTGTGAAAAAAGGAAATTATTTATTAATAATACAATTAATACAAGAATTGGTTTAACTTGTAAATAGGGGATCTTTTGTTTCATAATAAGACTAAATGAATTGTTTTACTTGTTTGTAATTTTAATTTTAGCGAGCAAAACTATAAAAAGAATGAATGAATTTCACCCCTGAAAAAGGGGTTTTTTTTTCACCTTTTTCAGGGATTATAGATTTATAAAAAATGAGTACAACTTTAATACGAATAAACTTAAATCACTTACTAAGTATTGTTTTATATTTAATATCTGCGTGATTTCATTTTAATTTACCAAAAGATAATTTTGCTTGTAGTTAAAATATTTTAGCCTTAAATATTGTTATATAGTTTTACTTTATTTATTAAAAATATAGTTTTCATGAAAAAAAAAATAAAAAACATGTTCTTCTACCTTTTTTTACTCACTTGAATAGCATAGGATTCCCTTGCCCAGAATATAAAGTCGTTAGCATTCTCAAAAACAGTAATAGGAACTATATAGAATGATGGTAAAGGGGTTTTATTTTTAAAAATTTTTATTGAATCTGACCCCGCTTTTATATATTTTTCTTTATTCGTTTCATTTATTTTAAAAGCTACTATATCATTATAAACTAAACCAAACATTAACCCTTCATAATAAAGTCCAACACCTCCAAACATCTTTTTGGTATATACTCCATTCCAATTAGATAATTGATCTAATACATATTCTAAAAAATCATTTGATACTGGCATAATTTTTAAAATTAAAAAAGAAGTTTAGTTATTGAAAAAAATTATCGTTGTATTTATTAACAGATATTATTTCACTATTAATATAAACCAAATTACTATAAAATTTAATAAAAATTTATTTTAATATACCTTATTCTATTGATTTTATAAATCAAAAAAACTACAAAATTTGTAGTTTTTTTCTTTAACATAGTTTTAACTTTAAGTAATTAAACCTTTGTAGAAATTAGTTGTCTTAAATGGAATCATTTATTAACTCATACTAATGAAAAAAATTACTTTCCTTTTTTTACTAATTTGTATAACTACTTTTGGTCAGAAAAAAAGAACTCAAAAAATTAAAGTAACAGGTAAAATTATTGAAGCTTCAACTAAACAGCCTTTAGAATATGCTACATTAATATTAACTCATTTAAAAAACAAAAAAGTAACAGGCGGTGTAACCGATATTAAAGGAAATTTTTCAATTGAAGTTCCTAAGGGAATGTATAATATGAAAATAGAATTTATTGGTTTTAAAACAAAAAAATTGCCTCAAAAAAAACTTATAGAAAACACAAGTTTAGGTACAATATTTCTTAAAGAAGATGCCGAATCATTAGATGAAGTTGAAATAATTGCAGAAAAGTCTACTGTAGAAATCCGTTTAGATAAAAAAATCTATAATGTAGGAAAAGACATGACACTTAAAGGAGGGAATGCTTCTGATGTTTTAGATAATGTTCCTTCAGTTAATGTAGATGCTGAAGGTGCTGTAAGCTTAAGAGGTAATGAGAATGTTCGTATTTTAATTGATGGTAAACCTTCAGCTTTAGTTGGTTTAAGTGGTACAGATGCATTAAGAAATTTGCCTGCAGACGCTATTGAAAAAGTAGAAGTTATTACTTCTCCTTCTGCTCGTTATGATGCTGAAGGAACAGCAGGAATATTAAACATTATACTACGTAAAGGAAAAATAACAGGGTTTAATGGTTCTGTCAATCTTTCTGTAGGTAACCCAGATTTATTTAGGTTAAATGGAAACTTAAATTATCGCACCAAAAAATTCAATATTTTTTCTAATTTAGGTTATTCATATAGAAAAGGCCCTGGAAATGCTTTTAGCGACTTTACAAATTTAGATAACGGAACTATTACAGATTTTAGAACAGAACAAAGGAATTATAAAAGAAAGAATAATAATTATAACGGTTCTATTGGTTTGGAGTATTATTTAAATAAGAAAAGTTCTTTAACAGGTACTTTCTTTTATAGAGATAGTAATGGCGATGATATTGCTACAAATATTACAAATAATTTAGACATAAACAGAAACATTTTAACAACTATTAATAGAGTTGAAAATGAAAATGAAGATGGAATTGATAAACAGTTTTCTTTAAATTACACCAATAATTTAGATGACAAAGGGCAAAAAGTAACTGTAGATTTTCAGATTAGTGATAATAATGAAGACGAATTTTCTAATATTACTGATAATAATACTTTATCTGAATTAAACAGTCAGTTTACAAAATCAAATAGCACATTATTTCAAATAGATTATGTCTTACCTATTGGTAAAAAACATCAATTGGAATTAGGTCATAAATCAGATTTTCAAAATTTAGATTCCGATTTTAGAGTTCGTAATGCTACAGGAGGTTTATTAAATCCTGATCCTTCAAATGCTATTGAATTTAAGCAAAATATTTATGCTCACTATGCACAATTTGGTAGTAAATTCGATAAATTCTCTTATTTATTAGGGTTACGAGTAGAAATTACTGATATCGATTTATTATTATTAAATACAGGAGAATTTTCTAACAAAAATTTTACAGAATGGTTTCCTACTATCAATTTTGGGTATGAATTAAATGATACTGATAATATTACTCTTGGGTATAGCAGAAGATTAAGAAGACCTCGCTATTGGTTTTTAAATCCGTTTGAAACACGTAGTTCTCCTACTTCTATTTTTAAAGGTAATCCAGATTTAAATCCTACTTATACCAATTCTTTCGACTTAGGGTATATTACAAGATTAGGAAAATTAACACTAAATTCTTCTTTATATTATCAACTTTCAACTGATTTAATAAGACCTATATCTATTATAGAAAAAAGAACATTTGTAGGAGATATAATCCCTACAAATGTTTTTGTACGTCAGCCTGTTAATTTAAATGATGAAACTCGTTATGGTTTTGAACTAACAACAAATTACAATCCTGCTAAGTGGGCTCGTTTTTCTACAAGTTTCAATTTCTTTAAATTTAATACCGAAGCTTTTAATTATATTTCTACAGCACCAGATGGTAAAGAAACTGTAATACTTTTACCAGAAGTAAATAATAGTACTTGGTTTGCTCGTTTTAATTCTAGAATTACCTTACCTGCTAAAATTCAATGGCAAACAAGAATTATGTATAGAGGTCCTCAAGAAAATGCCCAAAGTAAAAGAGAAGACATGTTTGTAACTAACTTATCTTTTAGTAAAGATATTTTTAAAGATAAAGCTACTGTTGTTTTAAATGTTAGTGATTTATTTAACGATAGAAAAAGACAAAGTACAACCTATAACCCAAATAGAGACAATCCTAATACAATTGCTTATCAGGAATTTCAATGGAGAGA
>CALISK010000073.1 GCA_938041625.1 uncultured Tenacibaculum sp.
TTTAGGACTGAAAAATATAATTATACGACAGGTGAAAGTGAAACGATTACTATGACAGCTGAATTAGAATATGATGAAGCACCAAATTTATATTTTTCAACATTAGAGTCTGCTGGTATTATTGATATTTTAGATGGAGTAAAATTAGATTTTAGTTCTGCAGGACAATCTTCTGAAATTATAAAAGCAAGAAGATTATTGCCATTAAATAATGTGAAAAGTATTGTTTATAAAAATGAGAATAATGAAGTTACAGCAACAGTTGATGTAAGTTATACTTATGATTCGGATAATTATCCTACAAAAGCAATAGCTTTATTAACCTCAGGAAATGAAACAGAATCTACTGCTGTAAGTTTTTCTTATGAATAAATTTATACGATTTTTAACGCTAATCTCGTATGTTAGTAACATCTCTTGATTTCATTTGTGCTATAAGCTTTCGTAAATCAGGTTAAATAAAAAAGGTCAAGTTTTTTAACTTGACCTTTTTTACTACGTACAATTTTTTTTATTTAATATCAATAATATAAGGCATCCTTGCTTGTATACCTTTTAGATTTTTAATTTGATTTATTTGGTTAAATAATTTATAGTTTTCATATCCTAAAGCTTCTTTTAGTATTTCTTCTTTGTTTACCTTAGCAAAAGGAGAAAAACTATTAAATATCTCTTTGAATTCTTTTTTGTAATTAGGGTAGTTTTTAATTCTAAAACTCTTTAATTCTGCTAATTGAGCTGCTGAGTTTATAGCATCTTCTAAACTACCTAGTTCGTCTACTAGCCCTTTGCTAATAGCTTCTTTACCAGACCAAACTCTACCTTGTGCAACTGCATCTACTTGTTCAAAAGTTAGTTTCCTTCCTGTTGCTACTCTGTTTACAAAAGTAGTGTAAATATGTTCTACGCCTTCTTTAGTAACATCATAAAACTGTTTGCTAATAGGTTCAAAAAGGCTGTATTGAGCGCTTTTATTTGTGCTAACTTGTTCGGCGTTAATTCCTATTCTTTCTGATAATTTATGGGCATTAGGAAGGGCTCCAAACACACCTATAGAGCCAGTTATTGTAGTAGGCTCTGCAATAATAAGATCTGCATTACAGGCGATATAATATCCACCAGACGCAGCTAAGTTACCCATAGATACTACTAAAGGTTTTTCTTTCTTTGCTAATTCTAATTCTCTCCAAATTAATTCAGAAGCTAAAGCGCTTCCTCCTGGAGAGTTTATCCGTAAAACAATTGCTTTTACCTTTTTATCTTTTACCGCTTTTTTTATAGCCTTGTTAATAATTCCTTGACCAATAACATCTTCATTACCTTTTCCGTAAATTATTTCACCTTGAGCATAGATAACCGCAATTTTATCCTTAGCAACAGATGATTTTCTGCCTTTTCCTGATTTAATATAATCATTAATAGAAATAGTAGAGAATTTTCCATCTGTAACCTTTTCTAACTTATCATCATATTCATCTTGGTAAATAGCAGCATCAATTAATTTGTTTTTTTGAGCTAATTCTGCATTTCTAGCTTCAGAGTTATCGGCAATAGTATTTAATTTTTCAACAGAGATATTTCTTGATTTACTTATTCCAGCAGTAATTTCAGACCATATAGAGTTTAAAAAAGAAGAAATTTGTTCTCTGTTTGCATCACTCATTTTACTTTCTAAGTAAGGCTCAACAGCGCTTTTGTATTTACCGTGTCTAATTACTTCCATTTTAACACCATACTTGTCTTCAAAATCTTTGTAATACAATACTTCAGATGAAAGACCTCCGAAATCTATTTGACCAACAGGGTTTAAAAATAAACTGTCAGCAACAGAACTTAAATAGTAGTTTTTTTGACTATAAACATCGTTATATGCATAAATGAATTTTCCAGATTCTTTAAACTCGTTTAATTTTTTTCGAATTGCTTGCGTTTGTGCAAACCCGGCGTTAACAGCAGTTGAGTTTAAACTAATTCCTTTAATATTGGTATCTAACTGAGCATTATCAATAGCATTTAAGATATGGTTTAAAGCTAATTTATCATCACCTATATCTAATTTGTCAAATAAAGGGTTTTCTTCTTTTGGAGCGTAGTCTTTAATAATGCTAGCTAAATCTAGTTCTAAAATAGAATTTGATTTTACAATAACAGGCTCAGGTTTGCTAACTAAAGCTGCAATACCAATGAATAAGAAGAACAATAAAAATAGAGATATAAAAAAACCTAAAATAGAGGCCAATAAATTACGTAAAAACTTCATTTTCTTTTGTTAAAATTGAGAACAAATATACATTTTTACAATGATTTATTTACTGTCTAAATACAATTACAAAACAGTGTTTTTTCTTTTATCTTAATCTCATTCTGTATTTACGTTGTGCAAATTCAAAATAATTAAATAATTTATAATTTACATCATATCCATAATCAACATTAGGATCATAATCAATGATGTTTTCATAAATATTTGGGTTAAATTGAGTAGGATTATTTACTCTTAAATTCCAGAGAGGCACATAAAGGCGATTTCTAACCTCTAAATAATTTTGAGAATAATAGCCAGAAGGTCTTGCGATAGAGTTTAAATACGTGTTAAAACCATTATCTATAATTATTATTTCATATTCTAAACTGTCATTTTTTATAACAACGGGCTCTTCTTGAACTTTTTCTTTTTTGTTTAATGTACTCGTGCTACAAGAAAGAAAAGATAAAAATGTAATTGAAAATAAGATATAAAGTGTTGCTTTTTTCATGACCAAAATATTTTATTTTTACTATTTAATCGTAGTTTTTTATTAATTCAGATAAAGAATTAAATTCTAAAATTTTATCAAGATATTTTCCTCTACTACTTTTTACTCGTTGGTAAGGAGCAAATAAGTTTGATACTTTATTAAATTCAGTATTCAAAATACGTAATGTTTCTTTATCGTCATCAGATAGTTTTTTATTCTCATGTTTTTTATTGAAATCGATTAGTTTTTTTACAGCTATTTCTTTTTTTGCAATTTCAGAACCAGTTGCATTTAATGTACAAATACCATAAATTCCTTGAAGATAATATTTCCACTCTTGTTCAAATACGAAGTTTAGTTTTTTAATATCTACTTTTCCGTTTTCATGTGTAATATTATCGTAACCGAACTTTTTATCTTCACTGTTTGTAAAAGTTTTTATGAATTCTGTTTTTAAATTTTCTTTATATTTTATTGAATTTTCAAGAGTTGTACATTTTTGAATTACAGGTATTATACTTTTAGGAAAATATTTTTCTTTTTTCGAAACAATTTTTTCATCACCTAAAGGAGAACTAATTGTATAGTTTGAATCAATTTTATAAGAAGCATCAGGAATTAGCTCACTATCAATTAATCTTTCTAATTTTTGTTTAGAAATAGTAGTAATTCTACATAATTCATCTAATTCAATAAAATTGTATTTAATGTACTTAATATCGTTATTCATTTTGTCTTAATACTAAAGTAAAACTATTTTTAGATACAGAAAAAGGTACACTTTTTTGTGTACCTTTTTGCAGTTTAATTTGTTAATCTTTTGTTATTTCAATAAATCAGAAGAGTTGAATAAATTATTAAGTGTGTTTTCTGATTTCTTTTTTCCGTCTAATAACCAGTTTAAGTAGGTGTCTTCTTCAGGAGTATATCCTACAGGTTCATTTAAGATTTGATTTCCATCAGAACTTAATAGTACATAATAAGGCTGTGTGTTAGTTTTAAAGAAAATGGTTTGAAAATGAGACCATTTATTACCATAAGTAAGTAATTTTCTTGTTTCTCCACTAATTCTATTTACTACAAGTTGTTCTTCTTTTGGTAGTTCTTTCTTATCATCTACGTATAAAGATATTAGTACATAGTCATTACGTAAAACATTATCTACCTTTTCAATAGGCCAAACATGTTCTTCCATTTTACGACAGTTTACGCATGCGTATCCTGTGAAATCTAACATAATAGGTTTGTTTACTTTTTTAGCATATGCAACACCTTCTTTTAAATCTTTAAAGCAAGTAAGGTTATTCGGACATTCATTGGGGTATAAATAACTATATCCTACAGAAGGAGCCAGCCCACTTAATAAAGATAGTGG
>CALISK010000074.1 GCA_938041625.1 uncultured Tenacibaculum sp.
GAATTAGCAGATAATATTCATTATTTGGTAGAAAAGAAGAAAAAGCAAAATTTTAGAAAAAGGAAAGTTATTAATGAAATACAAATAGATTGTGATTGGACATTGAGTACAAAAGACAATTATTTTTATTTTTTAGAAAAAATAAAGAAATCATCTAAAAAGGAAATTAGCTGTACGCTTCGTTTATATCCTTATAAATATCCAGAAAAAATGGGAGTGCCACCAGTAGATAAAGCAATGTTAATGTGTTATAACTTAATTAATCCATCAACAAATAAAGAGAAGAATTCCATATTAGATATTGAAGAACTGAAGAAATATTTAATTAAAGAAGAAAAATATCCAAAACATTTAGATGTTGCTTTGCCATTATACTCTTGGATGCAAGTTTTTCAAAATAATGAATTTACAAAAGTGATTTATAAAGATTTTAATGAAATTAAAAAAGTAACTAAACCAATAAAACCATTATGGTTAGAGGTAACTAAAGATACTACAGCAGCAGACACGTATTTAAGAATAGGAGATAAAATTAAATACGATGAAATTACATTAGAAACTATTGAAAAAGCGATTGAAATAATAAAGGAAAATGTTTAGTTAGATAAAGAAATAACTTTTTCGTTTTTTCACTTAGATCAAGAACAACTAAAACACTTTTCAAATGAAGAAATTAGGAATTTGTATACTCTTATTAGGGAGTAGTCTATTTTCAAAAATAGGAGCATGTGGTTTTTACCCTAATGGAGATGAAATTCGTTTTTGTTTTACCCATTCTAAGGAATTAGGTTTATTTGAATTTTCAAATTTTGATTATTCAGTACATTCCTTTTATGGTGGAAATATTCTAGAAACTGAAAAGAACATAGATTTGTGGTTTCAGTTTTGTAATAAAAAAGTAGCTAAAAAAGCGATTGAAGAAGCAATATATGCGATTCCGTTTTATGAATTTAATGAAGCTTCAAATAATAAAATGATTCAGTATTTATATGAAAGAAAAGATGCTGAAACTATAGAGTATTTAAAGTTTGCAAAGAGTTGTGAACCTTTTAACAGGAAATATGAAGATCCTTGGGAGAGATCTGAATCACAAGAGATCAAAAAACGTGATGAAGTTATACAAAAAGCAAAACAGAAAATTAAAGAAATAAAAAATGAATCTTTAAAAAGGAGGTATGCCTTTATAGTAATTCGGTTAGCACATTATAATAAAGATAAGAGTTTAGTAATTAATTTGTTTAATACACACATAGCAAATGATGTTAAAGATATTATATATTATTGGAGCTTATATTTTAGAGCTAAAGCAGAAAATGATAATGCTTTACGAAGTTATTATGCAGCACAAGTAATAGCTAATTCAGCAGAAAAACGTTTTGCTGTTTTTAGAGATTTTGATTTTAAAATAAATAAAAATAAAATTTTAAAACATGTTAAAAACAACGAAGAAAAAGCAAATATTCATGTAGTAAAAGGAATAAAAGAATATGCAAAAGCATTAAAACACATACAAAAAGTAGCAGAGTTAGATGTGGATAATAAAGTTTTACCTTTTTTAGTATTACGAGAAATAAATAAGCTGGAAGATTGGATATTAACTCCTTACTTTTCATTGTACAATCCGGCATTTAGTGAAATTACAAAAAATGAAGCGTATTATGATGATACTTTTTCATACAAAGTAATTCAAAATAGAATACGAAAAGATAGGATGTATGCTAAAAAGGTATTTGCTTTTTTAGAAACATTGCCACCAGCTATTAAGGATAAAAAAGTTTGGAGAGTATTAAGAATCCAATTGCAATATTTAACTGCCAATTATAAAGGAGCGTTAAAAGAAATTGTCTCTTTAGAAAAAAACATAAGCAAAGATTCAAAAATCTATAATCAAATAGAAAGAACCAAAGCACTATGTACAATTGCTTTACAAATAAAAGGAGAAAAAAGAATAACGAATGAAATAGAACAAGTTATTTTAAAAAATAAGGAGAATAAAAAATTTGTTTTTGCATTAGGTAGATTATTGGAGTACGGAGGGAATAAAGTGGATGCAGCCTTAATTTATGCAGGTTTAACTACTGAAAGAGAAGGTTATTATCCAGATACAGGAGTTTCTTGGAAATCTAAAAAGAATAAAACATATTCTTACAGAGATTATTTTAGTAATTATTTCGAATATATAAATGTAATGTATTCTTTAGAAGAGGTTGAAAAAATAATAATTAATATTCAAGAGAATAGCACAAAAACAGATGCTTTTTCTCTCTGGAAGTATAGCTATATAAAAAAAGATATTCCAAAGTTATATGATTTAGTAGGTACGATGTACATAAGAAGAAATCAATTAAATAAAGCACTTACTTATTTTAATAAATTAGAAGATACGTATTGGGATAAAACAGCTTATTTATGGGGGAAAGTAGATGATAAAGGTAAAAGAGATTTTGAAAACCCTTTTTATAAATTAAACCACACACATCGATTTATTGAAGAAAAAGAAAATTTTAAATTGAATAAGAAAACCGTAACGGCAAAATTAATTGAATATTTAGAGAAAGTAAAAACGGTTAAAAATAAAGATTACTACTATTTTTTAGTGGCTAATTGCTATTATAACATGACATCTTATGGAAACTCATGGATGATGCGTAGGTTTGGAATGTCTGTAAACGATACAGAACCATACCCAGAAGATGAAGCAGAATTTAGAAACGGAACATTAGCAAAGAAATATTACAGTTTAGCGTTAGAAAATGCAACAAATGATGATTTTAGAATTTTATGCTTGCAAATGATATTTAAAGGTGAATACCATGAAAAGATAAACACTAATATGTATAAATTCGATTATTCTTTATTCAAAAAGCAAAGTAAAACAGCTAAAAGACTCGAAAAAATGAATGAATATGCTGAAATTGGAGGATGTGATTTTCACTATTATTTTAAACCAAGTTCAGAAAATTAAACATTAATAAAAGAAATTAAAGAAACAAGAAGAATGAAAACATATATACAAATAGCGTTTTTTATATTATTAACCTATTTTTTTGTAGGCTGTGATACTAAAAGTGAAAAGAAAAAAGAGACAAAAGAAATAGTAACTCCAAATACTAGTACAAAACAGACAAGGGTTCGTCTTAAAAATAATGAACCAGAAGAGATTGATACTGGTAACATAATTGAAACCCTGCAAAAAAAAGCTGAAGGGTATACAATAACAGCAGCAAATTATTCTAAATATGTAACCGCAGAAAACGGGCTTTTATATAGAGATTCTCCAAATGGAAAGAAACAACGTAAGTTTTCTTACGGAACCAAATTAGAAGTTGTTGGAGTTACAGATATAGAGTTAGCAATTAGAGATAAAGGAGAAGAAATTATAGGTAAATGGGTGGCAGTTAAAAAGGAGGAGTATTCAGATACTGTTGTTTTTGTTTTTGATGGCTTTTTAGGAGAAAAGCAAGATGTAGATCGTCAAAGTTTGATTACTAAATTACCAGTGGTATTTGAAAAAATATCTCAAAGAGGACTTATTTTATCAGGTACACATACTATTTATGATAAAAAACTGAAGAAAGTAAGTCAGTTAACAGTAGATAAAATAGGGGAGTTATATATTACTAAAAAAACAATACATAGAAGACCTAAAGAAAAAGGACAAGATTATTGTAAATGGACTAATTATGTAGAGGTGATTTATGGAAGAGAAAAATTTATTCTTTCAGGAGAAAAAATATTATCTGTATTAGAAAGTGAAAAAATTACATTAAATGCTAAAGAAGTAACACTTCTTATTGCAAAAAACTATGCTGTAAAAGCTGAAGATGATAATGGGTTTACGTTTTGTAATAATGATTATAGAGATGTGCTTATAAAAGAGTATAAAGAGTATAGCTTTTTAAAACATCAACCTAATTCAGGAGAAAAGAATAAAGGGGAAAAAGTTTTTATGAATGATGAAGTACTATTTGAGAAAATTTCGAATACCGAGGTTAAAAAAGATACGATAATTGTAAACATGAATCAAAAATTTAAAGAAGGAAAAGGAACTTATAAACTAAAACTTTTTAAAGATAATAATTGGAAGTATGTGGAGACAGTTATAAAAAGAGAGTATCAATAAAGGAAATTTAAAATAAAATAAAAATTATGCTATTGTTTTCAAGGGTAAAATGGTATAACTTTATAGAATGAGTTTAATATTATATGGCATCGTTGGTTTTACTTCATTAGGTATAGCCTATTTACATCATAAAAATCAGCAAGAGTCGAGGGATATAAAAAATGAAATGCGTCGGAAGCAATTCGTGGTAGAAAGAGAAAGGAGAGAAAGAATATTAGAAGAAAAGAAAATCATATAATATTCAGAAACTTAAAGATTATCAGTGTAGTAAGTATCCTATTTCTACTATTATTATAGAGTTACTTGAAGATTCAAATTATCATACCGAAATAGAAGAGGTATTAAATGATCAAGAAATAAAATAGATTGAAGGTAAGTTAGGTTTTCTTTTGCCTACATCTTATAAAATACTTTGGAGATGGAGGAACATGGATATATATGAATAGTATAGACCATATTAAAAATTATAGTTTTTTAAAGGATTATCGAAAAAGTTTAAATACTACAATTGAACTTGTTGAAGCCGTACAAATACAAGTAGATTCTCTTTTATGTTTAATGACAGAAGATTCTAATGGTGGTGCTTGGGTTTGGTTAACAGAGGAAAAAAAAGAAAATAATGAATGGAGTTTAGCTTATTATAGTTCAAAACACGAAAAGCTTTTTTATAAGGTAGAGAACTTTA
>CALISK010000075.1 GCA_938041625.1 uncultured Tenacibaculum sp.
TTTAATTCCTATTAATTTTGAATTGATAAAATGAGTATCTTTAAAACTACTTTCTTTTAATCGTGCATTACTTAAATTACAATCAATAAACTCACATTCTAAAAACTCTGAATTTACAATATGCATATCAGAGAAATTACAATTCTTAAATGTACAAGAGTCAAAATCAGTTCTACTTAACTCTTCATTTGTTAAACTAACTTTATTAAAAGTTTCACTATCGTAGTAATCGTTCATTTAGTGTTGAAGAGTCTCTTTTATGATTCTATAAATTGATATTTTATTAATTTATTATCTTCCGTTTTTTTCTTCCCTGTAATTTTACCTTCCTTAAATTCTATTTTCAGGCTTTCAAAATAAGAGTATTTTATATCCTCAGATTTAGAGTGAATTTTTATTTCATCATCACTTGTTAATTCCCACGTATAATTAAGGTTTAACATAATAGTTTCTTTTTTACAAGTAGAAATATTTTTTTCAATTAAAGAAACCGTTTTTTCTTTAAACTTCAACACTAAATATGTTGTATAACCAGCACATGAATCTGCTATTTCAACTTCTTCACAACCAGTACCTACATATGCTGTAAATGCTTTATCTTTTAAGTCATATTCTTTTTCTTGAGCCCCTAATGATATTGTTATTAAGAAAGTTAGCACAATTAATATGTTTTTCATTTTTTCAACACTTTAACTACAAATATAACTTAATCGTTTCATTAAATTGTGAAACTTATTACACTCACATTCAACTTTTATAATAAACCTTTTATTTTAACCCTTCTAACTCATATTCATCAATAAAACTCAACAAATCATAAGATTTCAATAAAAAAAACAAATACATCCCTCCTTTTTTAGAGCAATTATTCCTTAAATAGTTTTTATTTATCTTGTTTTCTATATATATATTTCCTGTAATAGTAGATATTGCTATTTCTGTTGTTATTAAACCTTTATTAAAGATTTGAAATAGTAAATTATTATGATATAATAATGCTAATGATCCATCATATGATTTTGTATCTAAAATAGTCTTTATAAACAATTCTTGATCTATAGTTTTTAAGGTTACTTGTTTTAGTTTCTTTTTATATTCTTTTATCTTGTTTGGAGTAGACATTTCCTTAGTATGTATATTCCAAATAGAGAATTGAATAGAATCTATATTTTTTATATTTAACTCATAATCAAAACTGTTTATTTGAGAATAACTAATTACAGAAAATAGAAAGAAACTTAAACCTATTATTTTTTTCATTTGTAAAAATTAATGTCTTGCATCACACTTTACCCGCATCGATTTTTCAGATTCATCTAAAAAATCAATTCCTAAGCAACTAAAAGAATAATACATAAATCCTAAAATTACTGGAGGCTTATTTTTAAATATTTTTCCTGTCCATTGTTCATAATGCTGTTTATTCTTTTTAGTTTTAAATGCTAATGGAGCTGGTGTTGCTCCTTCACTACTATGATAAAACTCATTAAAAACAACCTGTCCTTTTAATTTAACAACTAGATGAAAGGCCTGAGAATACATATGTTTCTTATTTTTAATTTTTAAATAATATTTATAATTCTTATTTATAAAACTATAATACTCTAGAGTATCTGACTCTTTAAACACATATGGTTGGTTAAAATCATTTCCCTTTATCTGAACCGATGGAAACATTTTATTTTCTATTTTCTTCCATATAATTGGTTTCATTTCACCTTTCTTAAATGGATTATCTTTTCCTATATACACATAAGAACTTGTATATTCATCTATATCTCCTTTTTGTATTTTATTTTTTAAATCGAAAGCTATATAATCATACCCAGCATATGGATCTTCTTTTGCTATTAATGATAATTCGTTTACTTTAAAAATCATTATTTTATTTAAAATATAACTATAAATAAATACCTTATCAGTCTCTTTAATTCCTATATTGTAAAGAAGTAATTCCCGGTGTTTATTAGATACTTTTTCATTTAAATTCATATCTTCTATTTCCTCCCAATTGTACCCATCTGAAAGTATAATAAAATATTCATCTTTCTTTTTTTCTCTATATGTTTGAACATCGTAAATATTGAATGGTGTTTCATATTTTTCAACTGATAAAAAAGCACTAAATACATAAACTTTTTCTATACTCACTTTAGAAGTTACTCCTACCCACTCACCCTGTAAGTGATGTCCTTGATCTTTGATTTCTTCAAAAACACCAGTTCGTTCAACTATTTTAACTTCTGTATTTAGCAAAAACTTACCTAAAATTTTTCCTTTAGCTTCTTTTCTATAGTTTAAACCAGATTTAGCAGTTACGTAATGTACTAAATTATCTTGTTCTTCTACATTTATTGCTTTTTCTGTTGCTAGCTTTAAAACACTAGCATTTGATTTTGCTACATACAAACAAAAAAACAAGCATAAAATTCGTTTTATTATTACAGAAATAGACATCTCTTAATCTTTAATTTGTTTGAATTTATATTCAACTTTTCTACCATCGTATATTTTTCTAGTCCCTAATATTTTCCCTTCTTTTAAAATTAAAAGAAGGTTTTCTAAATAAGTAAATCTTATTTCTTCTAAATCCTTATAGATTTTCACTGTATTATTAATAAGTTCCCATTTATAATTCACTTTATAATGTATTGTTTCTTTATCGCATGATGAAATCTCTTTTTCTGTTATTAACACCTTATTTTTATCAAATTTCAAAACTAAATATACCATTGCTCCTGCACAATCACTTGGTGGTGTAACTTCTTCACAAATTGAACCTACAGTTGCTATAAAAGTTTTATTTGCTATATTTTTTTTATTTTCTTGAGCTTTTAATGAAAATACTATTACACAAAATAATACTAAAAATATATTTCTCATTTTCTTGTTTTTTAACATTTGCCTATTCCATATTTAGAATAGTTACTATTCTAAATATTCATTCCCCTTATAATCAACAAAGCCTTTATTTCCATTTTCTAATTCAAAACTAGCCAAGTTAAAAACATACTTATTCAATACCCTATATTTTATAGCTGTAATAGTATAATACCCCCATAGTTTATTCTTTCTTATTTTAACTCTTGATGGATTTGTAAAATCAATTTCATCATAGTATTTAGTTACTTCTCCATTTAATCTTATTCCTCTTTTCCCATCTTTTGTTTCAATAATTAACGTTTCTGGAAAGAAGAAGTTTTCATCATATTTTATGATCCTCTTTCTAGTTAAAAAATAAATATCTTTAATATTCTTTTTAGAAATTGAATCTATAATTTCTTTTTTTATAGTTGCGCGACTATCAATAGGATCAATCGTTTTTTCTATTAAATAATATTTATCCTTTTCTATTATTTTAACTAGAAAATCATCAACTGTTCCACAATAAAGTGCATCTACTTTTTTAGGATACGGAATTTTGTTTAGCTTTTCATCTAAATAGAATAATTCATTTTTATCATTTAAAATTTGCAAAGAAGTTTCTGCATATGCAACAAATTTTAATTCATCATATATAACTTTTTTATTAAATTTTATTTGAAATATATTTCTCTTAGTATTTTTTAAAACTTCTGCTTTATGAAATGTAAGATGCTGTTTATACTGAGAAAAACTTTTAACACTAAACAATATAGTTATTATGATATATTTTATTTGTTTTACCATTTTTATTAATTTTTAACTTTTCTCTTAAAATTTAATATCCATCCTTTTTATTTAATCTTCTTTTTGTTTATCCAAGAAACAATCATTTCATCTGACATTAATTTACCTATTACCCTGTATTTTGAATGAGCGATAGGACTATATGAATCTATTTCTTCAGAAACCACTCCTTTTTCTGGTTCATAATAATCTGCATGAATAAATCGTACTTTATCTTTATTTACATAAATAAACCCAGTATGAGAATCGAGTCCTACTATATACAGACCATTACCTGAATT
>CALISK010000076.1 GCA_938041625.1 uncultured Tenacibaculum sp.
GGTAATATTACTGATGAAATGGTTAACAAGTATTTAGAACATCATAGACGAAAAGATAGTAATGATAATTCAAACTTTATACTAGAGTAAGAAAAAAGGACTTTCAGTCCTAATCAAAACCCCTGCACTTCTAGTGCAGGGTGGTTTAGTTAATATCTACAAAAAAACAACTACAATATAAATATTAAAAAAAAGTTAATATTGTTTTTTTTGAATTGAATTTGTAAACTATTTGAAGTTTTTGAGACTATTAGTATAAGCATGCTGATTTAACCTAATAGTCAAACAAACTAAAAAGTAATTATTATGAACTCAAAAATTAAAAAAATAATACTCCCCCTGATAATCATATTAACTTTAGGGGTTCAGCAAGCAGAATCTCAAACAAATAAAGTTGAATTTAAAGAAGAAATTGTAAAAAATGATCTTAATTCTATAGAGAAAATTTCAGCTAAAAAAATATTAAGAAAAAAACAAGTAAAGAGTATAAAAGGTCTTGAAAAAATAAAAACCTTAGCTGATCTTGAAAGAATTGTAGAAAGAAAAAGAAAGTTAAGATATAGAAATAAAAGAAACATTCAAGGAAAATGCTACAAAGAAACAGCAGATGCATGTGAAACAAAATAAATTAAAAAGCAGCCTTAAAGGGCTGCTTTTTTTATAGAATAGTTTTTTTGTTAAAACGAATTAAAGAACACTTTCTACCATTCATCGATTTTAAAATGCATTTCAACGATCTATATAAAAATGATAAAAGATTTAAATGTATATTAGCTAAGTAAATTAAATCCCCAATCCCCTATAAAAATGAAAATTAGATCGAGTATACTAATTTTGATACTATATTTTGCATTAAGTCAAAATACTGTTTATGCGCAAAAAGTAGTTGTTAAAAATGGAATAGAATATCTTAGTGAAGATGAAGCAGGAGATGATTTAAATTCAATTACAGCCCCATCAAATACAGTTATGATAACTGTAAAAAGAAAAAAAGGGAAAGCTAAAGATCTTAAGAATATAGAAAAGGTAACTAAATTTGTTAAACAAAGAAAGAGATTACGTTTTAGAAGTAAGAGAAATAAGGCACAAAATAAATGTTTCAAAAAAACAAAAGAGCCTTGTAGCAAAAAAATAAAAAAGTAAGAAAAAAATAAATAATTTAAAAAGCATCACATAAATATCAAATTTATGTGATGCTTTTTTTTTGTCAATCTTTAAATACTTCTTGTATTATTTTTCCTGTACTAGCATTAGGAAATTCAATATTTAATAAACTTGAAATCGTAGGAGCGATGTCTATTATTGTATATTTATTTTTAGAAAAACCTTTTTTAATTCCTTTACCATAGAAAATTATAGGAACATGAGTGTCATATGAATAACCTGAACCATGTGTAGATCCTTTTTTCGGATAACTAATAGTTGATGGAGTAGGTATTAGTAATACATCACCAGAAAATTTTTGATTATATCCGTTTTGCAAATAATTTAAAATCCCTTTATTAAAAGACCCTCCTTGCATAGTTTTAGCAGTAATAGATTTATAAATTCCTTTAAAATAAATTACATTTTCAGAAAGAACTTCTGCAACTTTAGCTACTGAGAAATTACTTTTTTCAATATTTTCTTTATTTAAAAAGATTTGAAAATTAGAAATATTTTCAACAAAATTATCGGCATTAAAATACTTCTTAGTAATATCATTTACGTAAGTTGTAAACTTTGTATAACTGAAATAATTAGCTGGAATTTTAATAGATTTTAAATAAGAAGGTACTTGTACAGCAGCATGGTCAGCTGTTAAGAAGATAGTATAATTATTCTTTCCTACTTTTTCATCTAAGTGGTTTATTAACCTTTCTAAATCTTTATCCAATCGTAAATAAGTGTCTTGAATTTCTTTAGAATCAACTCCAAATTGATGTCCAACATAATCAGTAGAAGAAAAGCTAACAGATAAAAAATCAGTAAAATTTCCTTGCCCTAATTTTTCTCCTTCAATTGCAGCAATAGCAAAATCTGTAGTTAAAGAGTTACCTGCTGGTATCGCTTTAATAATGCTATAGTTATTGTTTTTACTTTTTAAAGCAGGAATATCATGAGGGAAAATAGGTTTAGTTTCTCCCTTAAATGGTTCTTCAAAATTATTGTCATCTGCAATACTTTGAGTATATGTATCAATGTCATATAATGTTTTCCAAGGTTTACTTAGGTAACTATCAACTTTACCAGAGTTGTTAAATTTTACAGCCCAATTAGGTAATTCATTTAAATAAAAAGAAGAAGAAATCCATTCTCCTTTACTACCTCCATCAAACCAATAAGCAGCGTTAGCAGTATGACCAGCAGGAAGAATAGCAGAACGATCTTTGATACCAATACCTATCGTTTTACCTTGCATGTTTTGAGCAAGTTTTAACTGATCTGTAACTGTAGTAGTTAACATTCTATATGGAGATTTTTTACCTCCATCACCATTATTACCTATTGTTTTATAGGTAGCATCATCTACACAATAAATAGATTTTTTATCATATTTATCGTACCAATTATTACCAATAATACCATGGTTATTTGGTGTAGTACCTGTGTATATTGAAGTATGGCCAACTGCTGTATAGGTAGGAATGTAATTAAAGTGCGCATTTTCTAAAGAAAAACCATCTTTTAATAATTTTTTAAAACCACCATTACCATATTGTTTTTGAAAACGTGTTAAGTAATCATACCTCATTTGATCAACAACAATACCTACGACTAGCTTAGGTTTTTGGTTGTTTTTGTTACTGTTTTGGGCAAATGTATTTTTATTAATAAAAGAGCATAATAAAAATAAAAGAATATATAATCTTTTTGAAAACTTCATGAAATTAAATTTATAGGTCAAAAGTAAATAAAAAGGAATGGATGAATTTATACATCTTACTTATGTTAATGATTTTTTAATCTTAGGAAAGAAGGTAACGAAGTAAATATTCTTTATTAAATTAGCAAAATAAAAAGGATTAGATGAACTACATCGAGCATGTCGGTAAGTATTTTATGATGCTTGGTCAAATTTTTAAAAGACCTCAGAAGTTTCGAGTATTTTGGGAAGCACTATTTAGAGAAATAGAGCAATTAGGAATAAAATCAATAGGTATTATAAGTTTTATATCATTTTTTATTGGAGGAGTAATTGCTTTACAAACAGCATTAAATATAAGTGATCCTTTAATACCTAAAATGTTAATTGGTTTTGCAACAAAGAGATCTGTAATATTAGAATTTGCACCTACGTTTTGTTCTATAATATTAGCTGGTAAAGTAGGATCGTATATTACATCTAGTATTGGTACTATGAGGGTAACTGAGCAAATAGATGCACTTGAAATAATGGGAGTCAACTCTTTAAACTATTTAGTTTTACCTAAAATTATAGCAACAGTTTTCTTTTATCCATTTTTAATAATACTAGGAATGTTCTTAGCTATTTTTGGAGGCTGGGCTGCAGGAATATTATCTAATATGTTTTACGAAGCAGATTATATTGCTGGTATTCAATATGATTTTGCTCCTTTTTTAGTGATTTATGCATTGGTAAAAACAATCATTTTTGCTTTTATAATTTCAACAGTTCCTTCTTATCATGGCTATTATGTTAAAGGTGGTTCTTTAGAAGTAGGTAAAGCAAGTACACAATCTGTAGTTTGGACTATTGTGGTAATTGTTATCGCCAATTATTTTTTAACTCAAATGTTATTAACCTAATATGATTAAAGTTAACGATATTCATAAACGCTTTGGAGAAGCAGAAGTTTTAAAAGGGATTTCTACATCATTTGAGCCAGGGAAGACAAATTTAATAATAGGGCAGAGTGGAGCAGGTAAAACTGTTTTTTTAAAGAGTCTATTGGGATTACACACTCCAGAAGAAGGAACAATTATTTACAATGGACAGATAAACACTGAAATGACTATTGAAGATAAAAGAGATTTTAGACAAGAACTAGGAATGGTATTTCAAGGAAGTGCATTGTTTGATTCTTTAAATGTAGAAGAAAATGTAATGTTTCCCTTAAAAATGTTTAAAAAAGAGTCTAAAGAGGAAATGCTAGAGCGTGTAAACTTTGTTTTAAAAAGAGTAGATTTAGAAAATTCAAATAAAAAATTTCCAGCAGAATTATCTGGAGGAATGCAAAAAAGAGTTGCAATTGCTAGAGCTATTGTAATGAATCCTAAATATTTATTTTGTGATGAACCTAATTCAGGTTTAGATCCTAGCACTTCTATATTAATAGATAATTTGATTAAAGAAATAACACAAGAATATCAAATTACGACAGTAATTAACACGCATGATATGAATTCTGTTATGGAGATAGGAGATAAAATTGTTTTCTTAAAAGACGGTTTAAAAGCTTGGGAAGGTAGTAGTAAAGAAATTTTTAAAACAGATAATCAAACAGTAGTTGATTTTGTATACTCTTCTAATTTGTTTAAAAAAGTAAGAGAGGCATATTTAAATGAACAGTAATTTTTATTAGGAAAAAACAGCTTAAAATAATGGTTTAATCTACACAATTAAATAAGTCTATAACTGTTGAAATAGTAGAACAGAAGCTAAGGTGAATAAAATGTAACTATTTATTATATATAACTAAAGAGTCTTAAATTTCATGTTTAGTTATAAAATAAATATTTCTGTTTTCGTAACTTTGCAGACTGGATAAAAAAGAAAAACATATTATTATCAGCTTTACAGTTACTTACTGAAAAAGGAGTGCATAATACCCCTATGTCTGCTATTGCAAAAGAAGCAGGAACAGGAATGGGAACTATCTACAAATACTATCCTAATAAAGAAATACTAATAAATAATATATATATCAAAATAAAAAAAGAAGAGAAATCAGTTTTCAATGATTTTAATTCGCAAGAATCAATTAAACTACAATTTGAAAATTACTTTAGCTCAATTATTGAGTTTTTTATCCAAAATCCTACTTATTTTCAATTTATGGAACAATTGCATGCTTCTCCTATTATAACTGAAGAAAGTAAAAATGAAGGTAATAATTCTATTATACCTATTTCAGAGCTTTTAGTTATTGCTAAAAAACAACAGATTATAAAGAATATTGAAATTGATGAATTATTAATGTTTATTGGAGGAGCAGTATTATCGTATTTAAGATGGTATTTTAATCAATCAAAAACAAAGCAGATACCACTTAATAACCAAATAAAGTTGGTTTGGGATGCTATTGAAAAGTAATATTTTTTTTACATTTATTTAAGAATGAACGTTCATTCAGATAAGAAAAATGAAGGATAATTTTGAATAACTACTGTTATTTTAGAATTTACTTATTTGATTATCAATAAAAAAAAACATAATGAATGGTAAAGATATTTAAAAATACAGATCATTTTAAAGTGCAATTTTTAATTTAAAAAAGAGAGGTGTAATTATTTTTTATAACCCTAATTAGGGGTGTATTAATAACAATTATTTAAAATAAAAAAATGAAAAAAACAGAAATTAAAGGAACAGTAGCTAAAGGGTTCGAAAGGGTTATAGAAGCATATGAGTCTAATTTTTATAGGGATGATATATATAAAGAATTAGGTTCTTCTTTATGTGTATACCATAAAGGAAAACAAGTAGTTAACATATGGGGTGGATATAAAGATAGAGAAAAAATAGAAGTTTGGAATAAAGATACTAAAATAGGACTTTACTCTACTACAAAAGGAGTTACAGGTTTGTGCATGGCTAATTTGGTAGAGAAAGGTTTGGTAAATTATTCTGATTTAGTTTCAAAACATTGGCCAGAATTTGGACAAAACGGTAAAGAAGAAACTACAATTTCTCAAATAATGTCGCATCAATCTGGTAATCCTGGGCTTCGTGAATTTACATTATTAGACGAATTGATGAATTGGGATTTAATATGTGATCGTTTAGCTCGTCAAGCTCCTTATTGGAAACCGGGTGAGTTTACATCATATCATGGATGGACTGTAGGTTTTCTTGCTGGAGAAATAATTAGACGTGTATCTGGTAAAACCGTTGGAGAATTTTTACAGACTGAAATGGCAAAACCTTTAGATGCAGAAATTTATATAGGACTTCCTAAAGAAAAACATGATGATGTTGCTACTTTATATAAACCTCTTACACAGCATAAATTACCTGATTTAATAACATTACCTGATTTTTTAGCTTCTGCTGTTGGAAATCCTATTTTAGATGCAGAAGGTCCTAATAGACTAGATTGGAGAGAGGCTGAAATGCCAGCTTTAAATGGACATGGTTCTGCAGAAGGAATTGCTAAATTATATCATCCGTTAGCAGAAAATGGAAAATCTAATAGTATAAATTATCTTTCATCAGGAACGATTGATAAAATGACTACAGTAGCAAGTTCGCGTTTAGATGCTATGATTGGAAGTCCTGTAGATTGGGCAAATGGAATGGTAATGAATACATTAGGTTTAAAACTGTACGGAGAAAATAAAAAAGCATTTGGCCATAGTGGCTGGGGAGGTTCTTTTGGTTGTGCAGATAGGGAAAATCGAATTGCAATAGGTTATGTATGTAATCAAATGGGACCAGATACTGTTGGAGATGCAAGAACACCTCGTTTAATTAAAGCTATATTTGATAGTATATAGCCTAATAGAAAAACAGTGTAATAAATTGTAATGGTTATACAGTTTTATAATTTCATCAAAAAGAATATGGATAAAGTCTTAAAAAAAGACTTTATCTTTTTTATAAAGTTATCAATTATGAAATTAGATTTAATTTTATTTTTTAAAAACAATACGTTTTTTAACCATGATTTGTAAGTTTAGTGTATAGGTCTCATAAAAAAAAGAAATATTAAAAATCTGATTATAATTGAGTTATGATTTATCAGAAAAATAAGTGTAAAAAAGCTGATATTTTCTTTGGTAGAAACGAATAACCTTTCTATATTTGCACTCGCTAAGAGAAAATGACCTGGTAGCTCAGTTGGTAGAGCATCTCCCTTTTAAGGAGAGGGTCCTGGGTTCGAGCCCCAGCCCGGTCACTACAAAAAGCTTCTGATAAAGAAGCTTTTTCTTTGAAATATTAAAAGGGGAGATACTCAAGCGGCCAACGAGGACGGACTGTAACTCCGTTGACTATGTCTTCGCAGGTTCGAATCCTGCTCTCCCCACTATTTATACATTTATTTTGGGGATTATAAATTGTATATTATATAAAACGTTTAACTAACTATTAAAAGTTTTTTTTATGATTGTTGATTACTATTCTTTTGTTTAAGAATTAGATTTAGTAAAAGAAAAAGTAATTGATGATATTAGTACTCGCTAAGAGAAAATGACCTGGTAGCTCAGTTGGTAGAGCATCTCCCTTTTAAGGAGAGGGTCCTGGGTTCGAGCCCCAGCCCGGTCACTACAAAAAGCTTCTGATAAGGAAGCTTTTTCTTTGAAATATTAAAAGGGGAGATACTCAAGCGGCCAACGAGGACGGACTGTAACTCCGTTGACTATGTCTTCGCAGGTTCGAATCCTGCTCTCCCCACTCTTCATGTATTTATTTTGGGATTATAAATCGTATATCATACAAAACGTTTAACTAACTATTAAACGTCTTTTTTTATGTTTTTTTTGTTTATTAATTATTGTTATTTGTTAAACAAAATGTATTTTTGACAAAAATACTCCAATGAAGAACATAATAATTACTATTCTATTTTTAAGTGCTTTTTTAAATTCTTTTGCTCAAGAGTTGGGTATAGTAAGAGGGAAAGTAATTGATAAACAGACACGAGAAGCTCTTCCTTTTGTTAATATAGTTATAGAAGGAACTAATAAGGGGGTAGCTACTAGTGAAAAAGGGGAGTTTGAAATTAAAAATGTTCAGTTAGGTTATATAAAAGTAACTGTGTCTTTTGTTGGTTACGAAACTGTAACAACATCTACTTATTTAGTGACCAAAGAGAAATCTCCTTACATAGTTATAGAATTGTCTGAGATCTCTTCTTCTTTGGATGAAGTTGTAGTTAAATCATCTTTATTTAAAAGAAAAGCAGAAAGCCCTGTTTCTCTTCAAAGTTTAGGAGTTGAAGAGATCGAGAAAAATCCAGGAGGGAATAGAGATATTTTAAAAGTAATTCAATCGTTACCAGGAGTTGCATCAAATCCAGGATTTAGAAATGATATTATTATACGTGGAGGTGCTACTTCAGAAAATAAATTTTATGTAGATGGTATAGAGGTTCCTGTAATTAATCACTTTCAAACGCAAGGAGCTTCAGGAGGGCCAGTAGGTATTATAAATACAGATCTAATTCGTAACGTAGATTTTTATTCAAGTGCATTTCCTGCAAATAGAGGCGGTTCATTAAGTTCAGTAATAGAGTTTACGCAGAAAGTTGGAAATCAAAAAGAATTTCAAGGTAGAGGTAGTTTAGGAACTTCAGACGCGGGGATTACATTACAAGGACCTTTATCTAAAAATACTTCTATTATTGTTTCTGCTCGTCAATCATATTTAAAACCTTTATTTAGATTGTTAAAGCTTACTTTTTTACCAACCTACAATGATTTTCAATTAAATCTAAAATCGAAATTATCTAATAAAGATGAATTGGCTGTTTTTGGTTTAGGAGCTATTGATGATTTTGAAATTAATACAACTGTTAATGAAGGACAGACAGATGAGAAAACAATTAAAAGGAATAATTATTTTTTAAATGTAATTCCTGTTCAAACTCAATGGAATTATACAATAGGAACTTCATATAAACATTATGAGGGAAATAGTACTCAGACTTATGTTTTAAGTAGGAATGAATGGAAGAACAATATTGTAAAGTATAAAAACAATACAAATTTGCCAGCAGATCTTTTAAATAATTATCAGTCTAAGGAAATAGAAAATAAATTTCGCTTTGAAAATGATACTCGTTTCGATAATGGTATTAAGTTAAATATAGGAGTTGCATTACAACAAGCATCTTACCAGAATAGTACGTTTGAAAGAACTGCAAACTTGAATGGAACGCAAGAAATTAATTTCAGTTCAAAGTTTTCAATGTTTAGTTATGCTATGTTTGCGCAAGCGTCTAAAAGATTTTTATCAAATAAATTACAATTATCTTTAGGAGTTAGAACGGATGGGAATACGTATAATGAAACAATGGGAAATCCATTAAATCAATTTTCTCCAAGAATAGCAGCTTCATTAAAATTGGCAGATAAATGGTATGCAAATACTTCTATTGCTAAATATTATCAATTACCAGCATACACTATGTTGGGTTTTAGAGATAATAATAATGTGTTGGTGAATCAACCAAATTTGAAATATATTTCTTCACTTCATACAGTTGGAGGGATTGAGTTTAGACCAGAAAGTACATCAAAAATTACTTTTGAAGGGTTTTATAAGAAATATGATAACTATCCTTTTTCTATAAGAAATCAAATAAGTTTAGCGAATCTTGGAGCTGATTTTGGTGTTGTTGGTAGTGAAGCAGTTCTTTCTAACAATGAAGGTAGAGCTTATGGTTTTGAGTTTTTAGCTCAAAAAAAATCGTACGATGGTATTTATGGTATTTTGGCATATACATTTGTAAGAAGTGAGTTTAAAGATGTTAATAATCAATTTATACCATCAACTTGGGATAATCGACATATATTAACTTTTACAGGGGGTAAAAAGTTAAAGAAAAACTGGGAAATAGGAACGAAATTTAGATTAATAGGAGGTAGACCATCAACTCCTTACGACTACGATAAATCAGCAATTATAGAACGTTACGATTTAATTAATAGGGGAATACTTGATTATACAAGATTAAATAGTGAACGTTTGAATGTATACACGCAATTAGATTTTAGAATTGATAAAACATGGTTTTTAAAAAGGTATTCAATTAATTTATATTTAGATATACAGAATGTATATGCTACTAGTAATGATAGGCCTCCTTTTTTAATACCAGATGGTGTTGATCCGGCAGATTCTACAAGATATGTTTTAGAAGAAATTGATAATACGGGTCAAGGTAGAGCAGTACCTAGAATAGGTGTTATTGTTGATTTTTAAAAGTCAAAATTTTAATATAGAAATTTAAATTCCTGTATTTATTCTCTTAAAGAATTATTAAATTTTCTTAGAAGTGAGTAAATTCAGGATTTTTTTCTTTTTTGTAAAGAATAAAATGAACTGCTACTTTTAATTATTTATCAAATATATGTTTAATAATAACGAATATACACTGTGATTAAAAACAGGATATAAGAAGAAATACTTTTGTTTAAGAATATATGAAAAGAAGATAATCTTCTTAAGAATTTGATTAAAATAAAAACAGATTAAACATTGTATTATGGATAAATTTATAATTAACGAAAAAGCCTTTATGAAAAACATATTAATAAAAGGCGATGTTATTTATACTTCAGATGAAAATTATGAGACAGAAGAAGTTTTTTGGGAAAAAGTTAATAATTCTAAAAAATCAATTTTAGATACATATTTTAAAATACAAGTAAATGATATTATAAAATTTATACCAACCGAAAGTGAATTTGCTATTCAGTTGTTTTTTAATGTTAAAAATAAAAAGGAGAAAACATATTTTCAGTTTAAATCTAAAGAAGAGTTTTTACAATTTAAAGAGTATCTCATTAATAAAACTAGTTTTACATTAAAGAATGAAATTCAAAATAGTTTTGCAGCTTGGGGTAAAAAAGGACTTTATACAATATTGGCTACAATTATAGTTGCAATCACTTATTTTATGGCAAAAGATATTGAAAAAGGACATTTTGTTAGTACTAGTGGAGGTAGTAGAAGAGGATTGAAAAAATTAATGAAAACTATGGCAGAAAGCTTGGGTAGTACAAATACTTTAATTATTGGAATAGTGGTTGTAGCAGGTTTTTCTTTTTGGACATATAGATCTTATAAAGAAGGTAAAAAGAGTATTGAATTGTATAGTTAATGAAGAAAAGAAAAGTTAAATAAAAACAGTGTAGGGTTCAAGAATTTAAAACTCTTTATTAAGGTTAGAAATAATATTTATTTGGGTAAAGAAACATAGAAAATAGTTCCTTTATCTATTTTAGAAGTTACCCAGACTTTTCCTTCGTAAAGAGTAACTATTTTATTTACGATAGATAAACCTACCCCAGTAGAGCTATTGTTATCATCTAAAGTTTGAAATACATTAAAAATCTTTTCGTGATATTTTTCTTCTATACCTTTACCGTTATCTTCTACTCTAAATTCCCAGTCGTTTTCTAAAGAAGTGTGAGAAATGGTAACTTTGCCTTCTTCTGTATTTGCATATTTAATAGCGTTGCTTATTAAATTCTGGAATAATTGATGTAATCTAAATTTATCTCCTCTAACAATAGGTAATTTTTCAGGAATATAAATTGTAATATGTTCAGGGATATGGATGTTTTCAGTAATTTCTTTAATTACAATATCTAAATCAATTTCATTGTGAGAGCGATCAACCTTATCAACACCAGCATACTTTAATATACCGTTAATTAAGTGATCCATCTTATCTATTTTTTTAATTAATAGATGAAAATTTTGATTAATTTCTTCATTGTCTTTAATAATAACGTTAAAATCTTCTTGTAACCAAGTTACTAAAGCATTCATGCTTCGTAAAGGAGCTTTTAAATCGTGAGAAACAACATGGGCAAAATCATTTAGTTCTTTATTACTAATTGTTAAATGCTTTAACAATTCTTCTCTTTCATTTTGAACTTGTAAACCTTCGGTAATGTCTCTAACAATTCCATGTGCAAACAAAGGAGTATTATTTCTATCAAAAACTAAACTAGAATTAATTTCAATCCATCTAATTTCTTTTTTTCGATTGTAAACTCTAGTTCTAAAATTTCTAAAAACCCCTTTCTCTATTAATTCTTGATAAGATTTCATAGCATAAGGTACGTCATCTTTATGCAATGTAGATGTAACATTAAAAGCTTGTTCATCTAAATTATAACCAAAAAAAAGTGTAGCAGCATCATTCATTTTTACAACATTACCATATAAATCCATTAGTATGTATGGATCTACAATTGTTTTAAATAAACTTTCAAGATGAATTTCTTTTTCATTTAAAACAGTGGTAAGGTTTTGGTTAACTTTGTATAGTTCTAAAGACTTTTCTTCTAATATTTTTTCAGCTTCTTTCCTTGCTAACCTTTCTCTGTTAAGGGCTTTTTCTAACAGTTCAATTTTTGAATCATTCATTATTTCTTGAAGATTTCGAATTGAACAATAGTTCCATCTTCTTTTAATAATTTATAAGTAATTTCGGAGACTTGATTGTAGTGTTCAAAGCTTTTCTCCATTAAACCTTGAGCAAAAGCATATAAAGCTCTAGAAGAATAATAAATCATAGTTAATTTATCATCTGTCTGTTCGGTAATTTCAAATCGAGGTAATTCAGCATCTGGATATAGTTTACGAACTTCAACATGTATGTGTTCATCTACAGAAGCTAATAAATCAAGAGGAGATTTGTAGGTATTTAAAATAGTGCCATAGTTTTTAACTAATGCGTCAAAAAAATGAGTGCCATATACTTTAAGTAAATCATTGGGTGCAATTTTAGTCAAATTACTCAAATTGGTAAGTAAAGATACCATTTCAGTAAA
>CALISK010000077.1 GCA_938041625.1 uncultured Tenacibaculum sp.
TTAATATTGCTTCATCTATTAATTCAACAATAGCTGGCATGTCTTCTTCTAACAAACCTCTAGTAGTAATAGCTGGAGTACCTATTCGAATACCAGAAGTAACAAAAGGTGATTCAGTATCAAAAGGAACCATATTTTTATTTACAGTAATCTCTGCTTTTCCTAAAGCAATTTCTGCATCTTTACCAGTAATGTTTTTATTTCTTAAATCTATTAACATCATATGATTATCTGTACCTCCAGAAATAATATGATATCCTTTTTCTACAAAAGCAGCAGCCATTGCTTTTGCATTCTCTCTTAATTGAACTGCATAATCTAGAAACTCATCTGTTAAAGCTTCGCCAAAAGCGATTGCTTTAGCTGCAATTACATGCTCTAAAGGTCCTCCTTGATTTCCTGGAAAAACAGCAGAATTTAATAATGATGACATTTTCTTTAATTTCCCACTCTTTAACTTTAAACCAAATGGATTTTCAAAATCATTCCCCATCATAATCATTCCTCCTCTAGGCCCTCTTAATGTTTTATGAGTAGTAGTAGTTACAATATGACAATGTGGTAACGGATCACTTAAAACACCTTTAGCTATTAAACCAGCAGGATGCGAAATATCTGACATTAAAATAGCCCCAACACTATCTGCTATTTCTCTAAACTTCTCAAAGTCCATATCTCTAGAATATGCTGAAGCACCTGCTATAATTAATTTCGGTTTATGCTTTTGAGCTTGTTCATTTAAATGCTCATAATCTATTAAACCTGTTTCCTTACGTACTCCATAAAAAACAGGATTGTATAACTTTCCAGAAAAATTCACAGGTGAACCATGAGTTAAATGACCTCCATGAGATAAATCAAATCCTAAAATAGTATCTCCAGGTTGTAAACAAGCTGCAAAGACAGCTGTGTTTGCCTGACTACCAGAATGTGGCTGTACATTTACATATACTGCCCCAAAAAGTTCTTTAGCTCTATCAATCGCTATTTGTTCAACTACATCTACTACTTCACATCCTCCATAGTAACGCTTTCCAGGATATCCTTCAGCATACTTATTGGTTAACACAGAACCTTGCGCCTGCATTACTTGTTCACTTACAAAGTTTTCAGAAGCGATCAATTCTAATCCATTAATTTGACGCTCTTTTTCTTCTTGAATTAAATCAAATATTTGATGATCTTTTTGCATTGTTGTTGTTGTTTTTTAATTCTTCTATATCTGTTCTAAAAGAACTGGGTAAAATTGTTGGTATTAACTTAACTAATAAAGGTAATAATAAGCCTCCACCTGGTAGTAGAAAAATAGTAAATGCTGGCACAGCTTTACAAATATCTAACATCTGTTCTTTTACTTTCTTCTTTTCTTCCTTTGTTAAAGGTTCTATTATCGACTTTTTAAGTAAAGAAACAAGCTCTTTACTTTCTTCAACTTCATTTAAAAAACGAAGTTTATTCTTTTGAAGTAAAATTTTTATTTCTTCAATAGTAGTCATTAAACTTTACGTCTCTTTTTTTCTTGTTTTATTAAATTCAATTCTCTAGACGTTTGCCCTTCTACAGAAGTGTTTTCTTCTGCTCTCCTAATTAAATAAGGCATTACATCTCTAACTGGGCCAAAAGGAACATATTTTGCAACATTATATCCTTGGCTAGCTAAATTAAAACTTATATGATCACTCATACCATATAACTGTCCAAACCACATACGTTTATCATCTTTAGAAATATTATATTTATTAGCTAGATTTAATAACAAATAAGAACTTTCTTCATTATGAGTACCTGCAAATAAAGCCATATTTTTATGCTCCATCATATATAAAATACCTTCATTGTAATTCGCGTCCGTTTCTTCTTTGCTAATACAAATTGGCGATACATATCCTTTTTCTTCTGCTCTTTCTCTCTCTTTTTCCATGTAAGCACCTCTAACAACTTTCATTCCTATATGAAAACCTTTTTGATGTGCCCTTTGATGTAATGATTTTAAATACTCCATTCTATCATGTCTATACATCTGTAATGTATTAAAAACAATAGCCTTTTCTTTATTATAAGTTTCCATTAATTCTTCTATCAAATCATCAGCTGCATCTTGCATCCAACTTTCTTCTGCATCTATTAATAAAGGAACATCTTTACTATAAGCTAATTTACAAACTCTATGAAATCTGTCTTTTACTCTTATCCATTCTTCATTTTCTTCCTCTGTCAATTCTTTCCCTTCTCCTATTTTTTGATATAATTTAAATCTACCAAAACCTGTGGGTTTAAATACCGCAAAAGGAATTGCATTTTTTTCTTCAGAAAATTGAATGATTTTTTCAATAATAACAACCGCATTATCAAAACTTTCTTCATCTTCTTTTCCTTCAACAGAATAATCTAAAACAGAATGTACATTACCTTTAGTATACATTTTATCGATACTTGGTAAACAATCCTCTTCTGTTACTCCACCACAAAAATGATCAAATACTGTAGACCGTATTAAACCTTCTACAGGTAAATGTGCCTTTAAAGCAAAATTAGTTACAGCCGTACCAATACGAACCATAGGTTGGCTTTGTATTAAACGAAATAAAAAATAAGCTCTTTCTAGCTCAGAATCAGTCTTTAATTTAAAAGCTACTTCAGTGTTTTCAAAAAGTTTCATTAGTATATTTAACCCGTTATTACTTGAATAGCAAATATAAAAGAGAAGTCTGAAATATTTTAATATTTTCTGTTTAATTTGCACCATATTTTATCACATTTATGAAATCTATTAAAGCAACCACATATTCGATTCATTTTAATGAAAAAGCGTACACTGAATTATCAGTATTACTAAAAAGTAAAAACTATTCTTCTATATTTATTTTAGTTGATAATAATACTTTAGAATGTTGTTATCCTAGATTTATGCAAAGTTTTGAAGTAAACATACCTATTGAAGTTATTCAAATTGATGCCGGAGAAATTCATAAGAATATTGAAACTTGTGTTGGTGTTTGGAATGCCATGACTGAATTAGGAGCCGACCGAAAAAGTTTATTAATTACTTTAGGTGGCGGTGTAATTACTGATTTAGGAGGTTTTGTTGCCTCTACTTTTAAACGTGGAATCGACTTTGTAAACATTCCTACTACATTATTATCAATGGTAGATGCCTCTGTTGGTGGAAAAACTGGAATTGATTTAGGGGTTTTAAAAAATCAAATAGGTGTATTTGCAAATCCACAAATGGTACTATTAGATCCAGAATACTTACACACTCTCTCTGCTCGTGAAATTCGTTCAGGTACTGCTGAAATTATTAAGTACGGAATGACACATGACATGCATCTTTTTAATGAAATTAAAGATAATTCTAAGTTAAATATTATTGATTTAATACATCGTTCTATTGAAATTAAGAACGAAGTGGTTACAGAAGACCCTAAAGAACAAGGAATACGAAAAGTATTAAATTGGGGACATACAATTGGCCATGCTGTTGAATCTTATTTTTTAGAAAGTGAGTATAAAGAAAACTTAACACATGGAGAAGCTATTGCTATTGGTATGGTATGTGAAGCTTATATTTCTTCTAAAGTTTTAAATTTTCCTAAATCGAAACTTACAGAAATTAAAAAATCTATACAGTCAATTTATGGTAAAATTATTATAGAACCTAAAGATATAACACCTATTACAGATTTATTAAAGCATGATAAAAAAAACGAAGCTGGTGTTGTAAAATTTGTTTTATTGAATGATTATGAAAACTTCAAAATAAACTGTGAAGCTTCTCTTGCTATTATTATAGAAAGTATTGAGTTTTATAATTCTTAAAATTATAAAAAAACAATGTTCATGGAAAAAAAACATATTAAATCAATAGCTAATTACTTTATTTGGCTATTGATTTGTTTGATCATTGGAATGATAGGAATGTGGATTCATCTTGGCTGCCCTACAGGTAGTAATGAAGGAAACTTTTTATCTTCTTTCGGTCGTTCTCTTAAATATTACATCATTATTGTTATCGGAAATATAAGAGGGATATGTGCTTTCTTTTTCTTTTTACTTTTAGATATAAAGTATATAAAAATTCAAAATTTGACAAAATTCAAAAGGTTTTTATATCGGTTTCTTTCGATCTTATTAATCACCTTTTTAGTAGCTATTGTACATCATTTACTAGAATATCAACTTGATTGGATTTAGGTTTACTAAAAACTTTATTAAAAAAATATGAACAAAGAAAAATTACAATTTGAATAAAAAAAACTCCTTTCAAATCAAAGATATTTTAATAATGGGGTTTGTTATTTTAGTCTTCCTATAAAAGATGATGTATATAAAGATTTAATCCCAGAACATGATGCAATAATTACGATACCAAAAAAAACAAAAGGCTTTACTTTTTATTGGCTGGCATAAATCTCACAATGAAACTCTCTTAAATTTTATAAAGATATCAGAATTATTATCTAATATTTACTTTCCTAATTTAAAAGAATTTTACCTTGGTACAAATTACATAACTGGTAATGATTGTTACGTTTTGGGCAATTTAGGCAATATTTCAAAAGTTATAGATAATACGCCTAAACTTGAAAGATTAGAATTAGATGGTTATTTTACACTGAATAAAAGAATTACTCTCCCTAAACTAAAAAAAAAAGAAATTTTAGTTCATGGTGATATGATTTGTAACATAAAACAGACATCAAATCAAAGCATACAAAATATCTTTAATTCTTACTTTCCTGAATTAAAGAAATGATTATGTGTTTGTATTATGATTATAATGATTGTAGTCATTTGAATGATGATATTAGAGTAGAAGACACTTCCGAACCTTTTACTTTCCCTGACTCCTTTTTACAAGGAAAAAACACACCCCTAATATAGAATTTTTGTATATCGAAGTCATATTTAAAAAACCTTAGAAGAAGCAAATTGAAGCAAGTCATTTTTGGAAAAACAAGGAATTACCTATTAGTGGCATGATAGAAATTGATTAACATTCTTAAAAACACGCTTTGTAAATACTTTCATACTGTGGTAAAATCTTTTCTAGAGAAAATAACTTTGCATGTTCTTTTGCTTTTCGTTTAAACTCTAATAATTTTTCTTCATCTTTTAAAAGAGAAATGGCATTCTTAGCCATATCATCAACATCTCCTAAATCACTTAAAAAACCTGTTTCATTATGAATATTTACCTCAGGTAATCCACCTCTATTAGAAGAAATAACTACTGTGTTTGCTGCCATTGCTTCTAAAGCTGCTAACCCAAAACTTTCAGCCTCTGATGGAAGCAAAAAAATATCTGAATAACATAACAATTTAGCTACTTCGTTACTATTTCCTAAAAACAATACTTTTTCTGTGATTCCTAATTCTTTTACTAAAGTTTCGGCTTTTAATCTTTCTGGTCCATCTCCTACCATTAATAACTTCGATGGAAGCTCTTTTTGAACTTTATTAAAAACACGTATTACATCTAAAATACGTTTTACAGGTCTAAAATTACTAATGTGTGTTAAAATTTTTTCATCAGGGCTTGCTACAGCTATTCGTTTACATTCTTCTTGATCTGCTATTTCATATTTTGTAGAATCTATAAAATTATAAACAACTTTTATATCTTTTTCTATATTAAATAAGCGTAAAGTATCTTCTTTTAAACTATTAGAAACTGTTGTTACTTCATCTGATTTATTAATACTAAACTCTACTGCTGTTTTATAAGAAGGATGACTTCCTACTAGTGTAATATCTGTACCATGCAATGTAGTAACTACTTTTACCTTAATTCCTTTATCTTTTAACATCTTCTTGGCCATATAGGCTGCATATGCATGCGGAATTGCATAGTGTACATGTAAAACCTCTAAATTGTTCGTTTCTACAACTTCAACCATTTTAGTTGAAAGTGCCAATTCGTAAGGTTGATATTGAAATAATGGATATTCTTCTAAAGCAACTTCATGAAAATGTAAATTATGAGAAATAAAATCTAATCGTACTGGTTGATTGTAAGTTATAAAGTGTACTTCGTGACCTTTATTGGCCAATGCCATTCCTAATTCTGTTGCCACTACTCCACTTCCTCCAAATGTAGGATAACATACAATTCCTATTTTCATTCTTATTTAAATTTTGCTAAAGTTATATTGTAAAAATACGTATTTGTTTATGGCAATTTGTTAAGATTATAAGAAAAGAAACGCCATTACTTTCGTAATAGCGTTTATTAGTTTATAATCAATATATTAAACATTAATAATCTCCTAAAGTAATTGGATTTTGTTCTAAAGCAGATGCTAATTGTTCATCATTAGGTGCTTTACCATGCCAAGCATGTGTATGCATCATAAAATCTACTCCATTCCCCATTTCTGTAAATAAAAGAATACAAACTGGCTTTCCTTTACCTGTTCTAGACTTAGCTTCTTTTAATCCGTTTAAAATAGCTTCTACATCATTCCCTTTTTTAACTTCTAATACATCCCATCCAAAAGCTTCAAATTTAGCTTTTAAACTTCCCATAGCTAAAACAGCATCGGTAGTACCATCAATTTGTTTTTCATTTACATCAATAGTAGAAATTAAATTATCTACTTTTTTTGCAGAAGCATACATTGCTGCTTCCCAAATTTGACCTTCTTGTAATTCCCCATCACCATGTAAAGAATACACAATTTTAGAATCGTTATTTAATTTTTTTGCTTCAGCAGTACCAATAGCAACACTCATTCCTTGTCCTAAAGACCCAGATGCTATTCTAATACCTGGTAAATGTTCATGCGTTGTTGGGTGTCCTTGTAAACGAGTATCTAATTTTCTAAAAGTTGCTAATTCTTCTACTGGAAAAAAACCACTACGTGATAATACACTATAAAATACTGGAGAAATATGACCATTCGATAAAAAGAATATATCTTCATTCACTCCATCCATCTTAAATTCGGTAGAATAATCCATTACTTCTTGGTATAAACAAGAAATAAATTCAGCACATCCTAACGATCCTCCTGGATGACCAGAACTTACGGCATGTACCATTCTTAATATGTCTCTACGAACTTGTTGAGTAAAATCTTGAAGCTGTTGCGTTGTTGGCATTTTGTTTTATTTTGTTGAAGCAAAAGTAACAGTTATATGTAATAAATGCCAATTAAATGAATTAAAAAAGGGTTCGCTATTATTAGTATTCAAATAGTACTTTTCTTTTTCTTTGGAATTTCCCCGTCCTTATATATGTTACGTTCCGTTTGCGAACCCTTCCTTGTTCAAATTAAAAGCTATTCTATGATTTAAACAATGTTTTATTGTCCGAATTCAAAAAAAACGTGTCCTAAAACATCTAAACACCTATAAGTCAACCACAAATAAAACACAGGGTTTAATACTAAATTCCAAACCTTATCCTAATTTAACATTTTTTTAGCATAAATCCCTGTAGTTTATCTCTCTTAAGCTTCTTGTTATTTATTAGTTTAGCCCATAAAATTTAACCAATGAAATATTTTTCTTTATTCCTTGTTCTGATTTCTCTTTCAAGTTTCGCTCAAGAAACACCTAATTGGATGAGGCATTCTTCTATTTCTCCTAATGGAGAAGAAGTTGTTTTTACCTATAAAGGAGATTTATACAAAGTTCCTAGTGCTGGTGGTAATGCTATTCAACTTACTTTTCATACCGCACACGACTACAAAGCTATTTGGAGTAAAGATGGGTCAAAAATTGGATTTGCATCAAATCGTTATGGAAACTTTGATATTTTCGTAATGGATGCTAAAGGAGGAGAAGCAAAACGATTAACTTTTCATTCAAACAATGAAATTCCTTTTACCTTTTCTTCAAATGGTAACGATATTATATTTGGCGCACAACGTCAAGATAATGTTAAACACAGACAATACCCAACTGGTTCTCAACCAGAACTATATAGTGTACCAATAAAAAGCGGTAAAATAAGTCAAATACTAACAATTCCTGCAGAAGATGTTCAAGTATCAAAGGACAATAAGATAATGATTTATCATGATAAAAAAGGAGGTGAAAATGAATGGAGAAAACATCATAAATCTTCTATAACTAGAGATATTTGGACGTATAATACAGCTACAAAGCAGCATAAAATGATTACTTCTTTTAAAGGAGAAGATCGACAACCTGTTTTTACTAAAGATGAAAAGAGCTTTTACTATTTAAGTGAAAAGAGCGGTACATTTAATATTCATAAACGTTCGCTAGACAATTCTATGGATGAGCAACAACTTACCAATTTTAAATTACATCCGGTTCGTTTTTTAAGTGTTGGAAATGGAATTATTTCTTTTGGGTTTGATGGTGAATTATACACCATGAAAGAAGGTAAAAAACCTAATAAAATAAAAGTAAATATTAGAACTCAAAATAAAAACAATAAAGATAAGTTTATTTCAATTAATGGAGGAGTTAATGAAATGTCAGTTTCACCAAACGGAAAAGAAATTGCCTTTATAGCCCGAGGTGAAGTATTTGTTACTTCTGTAAATGAATCTTTTACAAAGAGGTTAACAAACACCCCAGAAAGAGAACGTTTCGTTACATGGACTCCAGATGGAAAATCTGTTGTTTATAGTAGTGAAAGAAATGGGAAATGGAGTATTTTTAAAACTACAAAAGTACGTAAAGAAGAACCTTTCTTTTTTGCTGCTACTTTAGTAAAGGAAGAAGTTGTTATTGATAATAAACTAGATAATTATATTCCTAAATACTCGCCAGACAGTACTAAAATTGCTTTTATTGAAGGTCGTCGTACTTTAAAAGTAATGGATTTAAAAACAAAGAAACAAGTTACTTTACTAACTCCTAAAGATTTATTTCATATGAGAGATGGTGATAAATATTATACTTGGAGTCCAGATAGTAAATGGCTATTAGTAGGATGGGATAAGACATTAAGTAATAGTGAAGTCTTATTAATGGCTGCTGATGGTTCAAAAAAAGTAAACTTAAATGAAAGTGGTTATGCTGATTATTATCCTAAATGGATTAATGGAGGTAAACAAATGTTATGGTTTAGTAATAGGAATGGTTTAAAATCTTATGCTACAAGCGGGAGATCTCAATCGGACGTTTATAGTATGTTCTTTACACAAGATGCTTGGGATGAATTTAATTTGAATGATGAAGATTATAAATTATTACAAGCAATTAAAGCTGAAAATAAAAAGAAGAAAAAAAATACTGATAAAGATAAAAAAACAGCTGAAGCTAAGAAAGATAAAAAGAAAACTGATAAAAAAGAAAAAGTTAAGCCGCTTACTTTTGATTGGGATCGTATGAAGGATAGAACTAAAAGAATAACCATACATTCTTCTAGCCTTGGAGATGCTGTTCTTTCTAAAAAAGGAGATGTACTATATTATTTATCTCGATTTGAAAAAAACATGAACTTATGGAGTACTAATCTAAGAACAAAGGAAACCAAAATGGTTATGAAATTGAATGCTAGGTCGGGATCATTGTATTGGGATAAACAAATGAAAAATTTATTTCTTTTAAGCGGTGGTAGAGTCTCAAAAATAGATCCTAGTAAAAAGAAAAAAACAAGTGTCAAAATTAACGGAGAAATGAAATTAGATGCTCTTGCTGAAAGAGTTGCTATGTTTGATCACGTTTGGATTAGAACTAATGCTGTATTTTATCACCCGAATTTTCATGGAGTGAACTGGGAAAAAATGAAAAAAGAATATCAAAAACATTTACCTTCTATAGGTAACTCTTTTGAGTTTTCTGAAATGCTTTCTGAAATGTTAGGTGAATTAAATGTTTCACATTCTGGAGCTGGGTATCGTTCAAGTATATCTAATGCAGATAACACAGCTTCTTTGGGAATATTTATAAACTATGAACATAAAGGCAATGGAATTTTAATAGATGAGATTATTATGGATGGTCCATTAGATAAATCTTCTTTTAAAGTTAAAACTGGAATGATTATTGAAAAAATTAATGGTGTTGTTATTGATAAAAATGAAGATCTAGCCAAATACTTAAATAGAAAAGTTGGGAAGTTTATGTTATTAGAAATCATAGACCCAAAAACTAAAAAAACAGAAACAATTACCGTAAAACCTATCTCTTTGGGTGCAGAAAATCGTCTTTTATATAAAAGATGGGTTAAGATTAATGAAAAAGAAGTAAAAAAATTAAGTAATGGTAAATTAGGGTATGTTCATATTCCGGGTATGGGAGATGGCCCATATAGAAATATATATCAAGACATCATGGGGAAATACTCAAACTGTGAAGGGATGATTATTGATACTCGATTTAATGGTGGAGGAGATTTAGTTGCTGATTTAGCCATGTTTTTTACAGGAGTCCCTTTTATTTCTTATGAAACTGAAGCCAAGTTTGTTGGAGGTGAACCTACCTCTCGTTGGACGAAACCTACTTTATCTATATTTAATGAAAGTATGTATTCTGATGGACATTGTTATGCTTCGGGATATACAGATCTTAAAATAGGAAAAACTGTTGGAATGCCTGTTCCTGGAACTTGTAGTTTTGCTGGATGGGAAAGATTACCTGACGGTTCTTTCTGGGGAGTAGTACCAGTAAGTGCAAAAGACAAATCTGGTAAATGGATGGAGAACAATCAAACTGAACCTATGATACGAGTAAAAAATATGCCTGGTATTATCGATAAAGGAATAGATCAACAATTAGAAAGATCTGTCATGGAAATGCTAAAAGATATTAAATAGGATATCTTTTTAAGAATAAAAAAAACGATTAAAATATTTAATATTTTAATCGTTTTTTTTATTCTTACTATATAGAGATTTCTTAACCTGAGAATGAACCTTATAACTTAATGTAAATACCATTGACAAGCTTTTTGTTTTGTCATCAAGTCTGCTTGTTTTTTTTATCGAGTCTAGAACTGACATTTTCGAAATTATTATCTGTAAATCGTATTAATAGTTTTTAGGTCTTTTGCTTCTTCTTTTTAGCAGCAGGAAACAAGACGTTATTTAAAATAAGTCGGTATCCCGGTGAAGTTGGATGTAAGTCTAATTCTGTTTTAGGGT
The DNA here is from genome assembly GCA_938041625.1 of uncultured Tenacibaculum sp. Lineage (GTDB taxonomy): Bacteria > Bacteroidota > Bacteroidia > Flavobacteriales > Flavobacteriaceae > Polaribacter. The sequence goes on from CALISK010000077.1 coordinate 11,069, forward strand.
CTCCTACTCTATGCTGATAATCTTCAGGATCATGTCCTCCATAAAAAGTAAACAATCCTTTCCCTTTTGTACCATGAATATATCTTGCCTCTCCATTTGTTTTATTGTCACCCAAAACCATAACAGTAGATTTAATATTCTTTCTATCAAAAGATGTTGTTTGCCCCATAAAAGCTTTTACTATTTGAGTATGATTTTGACATAACATAGTAGGAACCTGATCCCATTTTGCAGAAAATTCTTTCAATACAAAATAATCCAATTCTTTTTTAATTCTTCGTTTTCGAGTCATATCGATAGATGAAAATTCATACGTAGTAGGATTTCGTATCAATTCAAAATCTTTAAAAGCCATTGTTTTATTAAAATCAATTTTAGATTGATAATTAGGTTCAGAAGCATCTCCATCAAACATTGCCTCGCAAATATCTACTCCATCTGCGGATAGTGAAATATCAAAACTATCGGTAGCAGAACACATTGCAAACATAAAACCACCACCAACTACATAATCTCTAATTTTTTTTGTTACATCTCTTTTTGCTTCAGATACTTTAGCATATCCTAATTCTTTGGCCAAAGCTTCAGCTTCTTTCTTTTGTTTCACATACCAAGGTGCTGCTCTAAATGCTCCATAGAAACGACCATACTGTCCTGTAAAATCTTCATGATGTAAGTGTAACCATTCGTATAATAATAGTGTATCTCCTAACACTTCCCTATCATAAACAACATCAAACGGAATTTCTGCGTAGGTTAACACCATTGTTACAGCATCATCCCAAGGCATTTTACTTTTAGGTGAATACACTGCTATCTTAGGCGCTTTTTCTAAAGTAACAGCTTCTTGATTTTTACTTGGCGAAGAAATATCTTCTAAAATAAGTTGGGCTTTAGCATCTGTAATAATTTGATAAGAAACACCTCTAATTTTACATTCTTTTTCTACTGAAGCATTATTTTCTACCAAAAAAGCCCCTCCATCATAATTCAACAACCATTTTGCTTTTAAACCATTTTGTAATGCATAATAAACAATACCATATGCCTTTAAATGGTTTTTTTGATTTTCACTACTCATTGGAACATATATAAATGATGCCCAAAGTGAATTTGTAAATAGTATAAAAACTAGTATAAATAAGATTTTCTTCATATTCAAAAACTAAAATACACAATTACAGCGATGCAATTGTGTATTTTTTATTTTTTATAATTTGTTTAGCTTTTTTAAAATGGTACATCATCCATTCCTGTTCCACCATTATCTATAGGTCCAAAAGCATCTTCTGCTGATGGAAGCGCTCCTCCTTCAGAGCCAAATGAATTCATACTTGACTGAAATTCACTACTAAAACCTTCTTCTAAATCGGAGAATTTAGCTAAGTGCCCTGTAAATTTCAAACGAATATTATCTAAACCACCATTACGGTGTTTTGCTACAATAAATTCTCCTTGACCTTCACATGGCGAATGATCATCATCATCCCATTCTGTCATTCCATAATATTCTGGACGGAAAATAAACGATACAATATCTGCATCCTGCTCAATTGCTCCAGATTCACGTAAATCGGATAATAAAGGTCTTTTACTTCCTCCACGCGTTTCTACGGCACGAGATAACTGTGATAAAGCAATTACTGGTATGTTTAATTCTTTAGCTAAGGCCTTTAAGTTTCTCGAAATTGTAGAAATTTCTTGTTCACGATTTCCGTTAGATCCTCCAGCCGTCATTAATTGTAAATAATCAATTACTAAAATTCGAACACCATGCTGTGATACTAAACGACGTGCTTTTGCTCGTAAATCAAAAATCGATAATGCAGGTGTATCATCAATAAAAATAGGCGCATCAGATAATTTTTTAACTTTTACATTTAATTGCTCCCATTCGTGAGGCTCTAAATTTCCTTTACGTAATTTTTCAGAAGTTAATCCTGTTTCTGAAGAAATCATACGTGTAATTAACTGAACTGATGACATCTCTAATGAAAATAACGCTACAGGTTCATTAAACTCTATCGCCATGTTCTTTGCCATCGATATTACAAAGGCCGTTTTTCCCATACCAGGACGTGCAGCTATAATAATTAAATCGGAAGGTTGCCAACCAGAAGTTAATGCATCTAATTTCGTAAAACCGGTTGCCAAACCACTCATTCCTTCTTTATTAGAAATCTCTTGTATTTTAGTAATTGCCTGTTGTACAAGACTCTCTGCTACTTC
>CALISK010000078.1 GCA_938041625.1 uncultured Tenacibaculum sp.
AATTGAAGTTTTTGGTAAATCTATATGCTCAAACAGGTAAGTTTTCAAAGAGTATAGATTTAACAGCATATAATTCATTACTTGAAATAAATTATAAACCGAAAAAAACTCTTTTTGGAGTAGGTTATGAAATTTTAAGTGGTGATGATAATGGTACTTCAGATGGAGAAATAAATTCTTTTTTTCCTGTGTTTGGTACAAACCATAAGTTTAATGGTTTTATGGATTATTTTTATGTAGGAAATCATGCCAATAGTATTGGGTTAAAAGATTTTTATGCAAAGATAGTTGCTAAAGTAGGTAAGAAAGCTAGTTTATTAGTTAAAGGACATTACTTTTCGGGAGATAAAGAAATAAATAATGAAAGTTATTTAGGTACAGAATTAGATGTTGTTTATTCGAAAAAAATTGTACCATATGCAACTTTAAAAGTTGGATATTCTCATATGTTTAGTAGTGAAGCAATGGAAACTCTAAAAAATATCACGAATGTTAGTGATACTCAAAATTGGGGTTGGGCAATGTTAGTAATAAAGCCTAATCTACTTAAATGGAAAAAAAGTAATTAATAAAAGAAGAGAATAAAATTATAATATTTTAATTAAAATAGAGTGAAGTTATGTATGTAGTTCAGTTACTTATTTTATAGAGTTAAAAACTCATTAAAATTGGTTGCGTATTATTTAACCCCCACCCCCAAAAAAAATAATCGATTTAAACCATTATGACATGATTCCAAAGAATTATTTAACCGTATTTTGTGTATTTATAAGTATAGTATGTGTTTCTCAAAATAATATATGCACTTCTAATTCTGAAAACGTATCTGGAGATTTAAACTCTATAGGTAAGTGTGCTATTGAAAATTTTAAGAAGTCTAATAATAAAGAATACATGAAGGTTTCTACAATTGCTACCAGAAATAGATTTGTTAGAAATAGAAAAACCTCCTATTTAAATAAACTAAAGAAAAGAATTGAAGCAATTCCAGAGAATGCTAATTTAACGATGCAAAGTGTTGAAAATATTCCTTTATTTAAGAATTGTACTACAGTTTCTTTTCAAGAAAGATTGCAATGTTTTAACGAACAAATAAGTGAACATATTTCAACTAATTTAATATACCCAGAAGAAGCACTTCAAAGTAAAATTGAAGATAAAGTTTCAATCACATTTATTATTAATAAAAAAGGAGATATTAAAGATGTTAAAGCAGTAAGTGCTAAAAAAAATAAATTATTTGAAAATGAAGCAAAAAGAATTGTTACTAGTTTACCTAAATTTATACCAGCTCAACATGAAGGTGTTATAACAGATATTAAACATGAAATTCATATTGATTTTGAATTATCAAATGGAGATGAAAACTTAATGACTTCTAAAGAAGAGGGAATAGTTAATAATTATTTAAGATTTGATATAGTAAATGAAGCACCTGTCTTTGTTAATTGCGCAAACTATTCGGGAGATTCTAAGCAAAACTGTGTAAAAGAAACAATTGTAAATAATATTTTAGAAAATCTTATTTATCCTTTTGATGCAGCTTCTGAAGGAATAGAAGGTAGGATATGGGTCCGTTTTATTGTAGATAAAGATGGATATGTAACAAATATAACAACAAAAGGCCCTGAAAATGGTACTTTACTGGAAGAAGAAGCAAAAAGATTGGTTAAATTATTACCTAAATTTGTGCCAGGAAAACATAATACAGAGTATGTAAACGTTGAGTATTTTTTACCGATTGATTTTCAGTTAAATGAATAAATTACACTTAAATATCTATGTGAATTGATTAAAGATTTAAATGTAGTTTTATTTAAAATCTTTAATCAACTCATTAATAGAAATAGTGGTTTTTTCTTTATTTTGATAAATAACTTCTACTCTTATAGCTTTAAGTCCAGATACACCCTGTAAATCTTCAATATCTAATAACTCAACTTTTCCTAATTGGTTTTTAGATTGTAAGTATTTGATGTATTTTAAATACTCATTAGCATCCTTGTTTTGTGAGTAAACAATAGAAATTTTACCAGGTACAGTTAATCGTTCATTAGTTCCTTTTATGTGCGCTTTATCTATTCTCTTTTTTATAATTTCATAACGAATGTTATAAGCTCCATCTACATCAAACTGTTTTTCATCCATTCTAAATTCAATAGCTAAAGGATTGCTATGCACTAAAATTAAAGAGGCAACTTGTAAATCGTGCTGTAATGTTTGCCTTAAATTATTGGCTACATTTTCCATTTCATAAGTAATCTGTAGTTGCCACAATCTTAGGTTATACAGATATAAAGAATCGTATTTTTTATCTTCCGTTATAGATTGGCCTATGTACATATTATATTCAACACCATCTGTTTTATATCTTTCAAAATAGTGAGGGAATATTGTTTGAGCCTCTTCTTGTTTTTTATCTAAAAACTTCGCTAATTTATCGTTCAGTTTAGTAACACTTACTTCAAAATCTTTTCTTTTCTCGTAAACAACATGAAGATTTGTGTCTAAACGTTCTAAATATTTATCTACAAGTTGAGTTAAATCATCATTAATTTCTTTAATATGACTAAAAACAGGGTAAATTTCTCGCTTTAAAAAATCTAAAATTACTATTTCATCTCCGGCTTTCAAACCTTTATTAACCTCGGTTAAATATTGTTGAACTCGATACATCAGTTCATCGTAAATAGGTAATTTCTCCTTTAAACAAGCTTCTTTTAATACATTAATAGCAGCGTTTAATTGAATTTCTAAATCCTCTTTAATAGCAATATTTCTTGCAACAGAAGAGCCTCTTATATCTAATTGACCATATAAAGGATATACATTCTCGAAATTTATTTGCTCAATTTTTGCATCTTCTTCGGTATTTAACAGTGCTTTTTGATAATTCTCAGCAGCATCATAAAAACGCCATTTTACAGCAGAATGAATAGAAGTATAATGTTCTTGTATAGTAGCTTCTAAAATATTTAAGTAATCTTCTGAGTTTCTTTCAGCAGCAGCCTTAAATACAGGTATAATATCTTTTAATTTCTCTTTATTTACAGAATTAAGTTCATAAGGACGAGGAGAGGCTATTTCTAATAAAACTAAATCCCTACCATTATCAACTTTTATAGGTATTAGTATAATACTTCCTATGTTATTTTTCTTTAACTGTTTATAGAAGTCAGTTTCATGAGCACTTTCGCCGTATTTCTCAAAATCAGAAATAACTACGGTCTCATTTTTTATGAAAATTTGTTGATTTACATAATCACAGAAAAAATTATTACAATGAACAGATTTTTCGTTGATAATAATGCTCTCAGCAATTTTTACTTTTATTCCTTTTGTTTTAATATCACTTACATCAAACAGTGAATAACCAGCTTTTAAATCTTTAATACTATAAAATTCTCTTAAGTTTTCTCTTAAACTTTCGGTAATACTACCATCATCTCTTCGTAACAAATTAGTTCTAATAGAGGTAATAGCTTCATCGTAAGAAACGTCAAAAAGATTCATAATGCCAAAACCTTTAAAAATATAAGAGTTTGGCGGAAATTTTTCTCTCCAAATCTCAATATCATCAAAGTTATCGAGAAGCATTTTTATATCATTATCATTAAGTTTAGGAGCATTTTTTGTAGGAACAATTTCCATGAAATCTCCATTAAAAGCAACTCTATAATGTTTGGTGACTTCTAATTTTTTATCTGGAATATCAAAATAGAAAGGACGTTTTAAATCTACAGGGTAATTGTAAATTGTATTTAAAATAAGTGTACAAGCAAAAATATACATCTTATCATCTTCAAAATTCCTAACTGTTAATTCAAAATCATCACCTGCATTTTCAATAATATCTTTAAAGCGTTGTGTGAATTTGAAAGACTTAAAATAAAAAGGAATTGTAGCAGCCTTAATTTCATTGGTAGATAAAATTTCAGGAAATAAAGTGTCTAAAAGAATACTTACAATTTTAGCGTGCTTTTCAAGTAATGAGAAATCTGAAAAACCATTAATTAATTCAGGTACTTTTTCTATTTCAGTAACCATCTTCTTTGATGATTGATGAAAAGGATGTTCTTTAGAATCATCGTTAGCATATTTTTGAAAAGCATTATATACTTTTTCAAAACTTACATTTACCTGTAGAGGTAATTCTAAATCTATATTGCTACTAAGTCCTGTTATTGTCATCATCCATAATTCTTTGTAAATGCAAATTTACAAAATGTTTATTTTAGTCGCACTAATCTAATTTAACTTACAATTCTAGGTGTGAAAACAATACTTTATTAGGCGTTTTTATGTTTCAAAAACTTGATGTAATGTTTCTTTTGATGTCTTTGGTAAAAAAAAAATATTTAATAAAAATTCACTAACTCAAATATTCTATTCTTTCACTCACTAACTACTATCATTCACTCATTTCATTTTCTTTTCATTAACAAACCACAGACATTTGAACTATCAATAACAAAGGCGAAAACCGAAAAGCCTATTATAAATAGAGTAGGTAAATTAAAATTAATTTATTATGACAACTGTACAATTAAACTCATTAAAATGTATTAGACCTACAAGTAAAACTGACGAGGTTTATTTTGAATATAAAATAGATAATAGCGGTAATGTTCTTAAGGTGCCTAATGACCCTAGTGATAGTAAATCTTGGCTTTTTTCTAAAGATGATATTATAAATTTTCAAGAAGAGTCTAGGTTAGAAAATGGTACTATAATTAGCGGAAGTGAATTAACATTTAACTTTTATGATCAATTGATTCTAGAAATAAAAGACCATGATAAAGGGTCTAAAGATGATCCGTTAGGTTCTTTAGTATTTAATGTTAACAATTTACTAGAATCACCACAAAGATTACAAAATATTGATAGTGATGACGCTTATGAACTTACTTTTGAGTATTTATAATAAAAAGAATATTATTTTATTCTTATTTAAAGTTCGGCTGTGTTGAAAAGCAACCGAACTTTATCATTTTATTAACAACAAAATTTTCTTTTATATAGGTCGGTTATAGTTAGCTGAGTATTAAATCAGCCTAGTAAAATTTATCCCTATCAATATTTTAGTAATCTGAACAAACAACTGAAAGTCAAGAATCTTGGGTGTTATAGTAAAACTGTCAAATGATTCTTAATAGAATTCCCTAATTACTATGAGTCCTATTTAAACAGACTTTAATTAAAATCATAATTTCTAATTTTCCCTTTTTTTCCTAAGCTATTAAACTTCCAACTAAAACCAATCATAAAGTATTGTTGAAGTACAGTGCTTTCAGAATCTTCAATATAATTACCAACGGTTCTTCTTTGAGCGTTTGTATTTTGATTTAATAAATCATAGGCTTTTAAAGTAATTGTCGCGTTATCTTTAAAAATTGAATAGGCGAGCGTAGAGTTCCAGAACCAGGCTGACTGATTAAAACCAATAACATTAGGGTTAAAGGTATAACGAACATCGTTTCTCCATTCTAATTTTTTAGGAATATTTGTTTTTGTTCTTATTCTTAATGAGTGCCTTGTGAAATCTTGATTTTGAAATGCGCCTACATTATATTTAGTATTCGTAAATCTAATTTCATAACGAGGCTCAATAGAAATTATCTTATTCCATTTAAAATCAAAACCAAAACGAGGAGTAAAAGAGAGTGTCTTTGTGGTGTTTTTTACATCATTAAAGAAAGTGATGTTTTTTGAAGTATTAAGTCTAGTACCTATTTTAAAATTAATAGATGTAATAGAATCTAATTTAACTTTCTTGTTATAAGTTGCTCCTCCAAAAAAATCATAAGCTCCATCAGTATTTTGGTAAGTGGTGTTTCTAACTAAATTATCATTAATGGTAGTATTATTCACAATTTGATTATTTGTTATATTACCTCCTGCATAGAAAAAGAAACCAGTACGTTTTTGCCAGTTATATTTATTGAAATTAGCATAAATTCTATGTGATTGACTAGGTTTTAAATTGGGATTCCCTGTAATTATATTAGAAGGATTGGTAACATCTGTAAATGGTTGAATCTGATCAATGTTAGGAGCGTTGTTATCTAAAGAATAGTTGAAATAAATGGAAGCCTTCGAATCAAAGCGATATCTTAGATTGGCATCTAAAACTAAGTTGTTAAAATCTTTGTTTAAGCTTAAAGTAGGTCTTAAAGCATCTATGTTTTCTAAAGTTCTATATACTTTACCAAATTCAAAATTTAAATTGAATTTTTTTGCATCATATTCCAATGCGATAGAAGGAGTTTTGGTAATGTCGTTATATGTGAAATTTGAACTTAAATTAGTATTGAAATTAGAAAAATCATTAGTAGTAGTATCAAAGTCAAAAGTGCTTTCATTATTGTCTCTTTCGTCTCTTCTGTAACGATATTTAGCATCAATGAATAACTTTTTACTAATTAAAGGGAATCTGTATGAGAATCTAGACCTAAAACTGTTTAAATCATTATTAAT
>CALISK010000079.1 GCA_938041625.1 uncultured Tenacibaculum sp.
TTAGCAGAATTCCGTAATTATTTAGAAGCTGTCGTAAATTCACAAATTCCTAAACGCCCACCCTACGGAATCCAATTAAATCGATACGGTATTATGCTTGATCCACGCTCAGAAGGATACCTAGCCGCTCCAAATTTTCAAGCTTTTTACAACGATATTATGAATCGTTATATGCGTCCGGTTGCTCGTTTATTACTTGGCACTTACGGATATGACAACCAAACATTTGGTTTTTCTATTCAGTACAACCCTGATAAAGATATAGATTTGCGTGCGCATACTGACGCTTCTGCCGCTACCTTGAATATCAATATTAACTTACCAAATGAAAAATTTACAGGTTCACAAGTTGATTTCTATGACAAGTCTACAGGAAAAACGGTACAAACTGTTTTTGAACCAGGTAAAGCAATAATTCACAGTGGTAAGGTACCACACGCAACACATCCTATCACTAGCGGGCAGCGTAGTAACCTGGTAGTCTGGTTATACGGAGATCGTATGCAAATACCACGAGGAGGTACAAATAGTTACGGTAGTATTGACAACTCAGTATCTACTACTGACACAACAGAAAACATAAGTCCTCGCGAGCGTTGGAGTGAACCAAAGGGTAGTAAAGACACTTTTGCACCATTTTAAAAAGATCAATTATATAATCAAATTCATTAAAGATACTTTTTGGATTTGAAACTAGTAGTTAGTGCTAAATGAAAATATGATACCTACAAGTTATTGATAACATTTAATAAGATCATCAAAATATGTATACAAAAAAGAATTACTCCATAAAAAGAATGCTAAGTTGGACAAGAAGAGATCTATTTCTTTTTCTCTTATTTTCTACCATTCCTGTAATATTATATGAAGTATTAAACTGGAAATGGCTGCACTTGCCTTGGTTACCTATTGGACTTATAGGTACTGCACTTGCCTTTATAATTGGTTTTAAAAATAATGCTTCTTATGGTAGATTATGGGAGGCAAGAAAAATATATGGAGGAATTGTAAATGCATCAAGACTTTTAGCTACTATGGTGAATGATTTTATAACAAACGAACACACCATAAAAAATAGAAACGAAGATGAGTTTTTTAAAATAAGAAAAACAATTATTATGCGTCATATAGCTTGGATGACTGCCTTACGACATGCACTACGTATAAAAAAACCATGGGAAACTACCATTAATAATAAGTCAGATCAAGAAGTAATGAAAAAAATGCATATTCAAGAATATGCTTTTACATTAGAAGAAGAATTAAATGGTTATTTAAGCACTACAGAGAAAAAGTATGTTTTAAATAAATCCAATAAACAAACCGCCATATTAAACCTTCAATCAGCAGATATCAAAAAATTAAAATTAGAAGGTTTAATTGATGATTTTAGACATATTGAATTTAAAAACATGATTGGAGAGCTTTTTACTTTACAAGGTAAAACTGAAAGAATTAAAAATTTCCCGTACCCTAGACAGTTTGCTACTTTAAATTTATTTTTTGCTTGGATTTTTGTTACTTTATTACCTTTTGGATTAATGAGTGAATTTGAAATAATTGGACAATCATTAGTTAAATCAGAAAATACAAATACTGCTTATAAATTAATTACAGAAAACTTCATTTGGTTAACCATTCCTTTTAGTATTATAATTTCTTGGATTTTCTTTACCATGGAACGTATAGGAGATGTTTCTGAAAACCCTTTTGAAGGAATTGCAAATGATGTTCCTATAACAACAATATCAAGAGGTATAGAAATAGACATCAGAGAAATGATTGAAGATGATACAAACGAAATACCTAAACCTCATCCTGAATATGAAAATACTCAAATGTAAATACAATTAAATTGTAGCTTAACTACAAATCGAGAATCCCTCAATAAAAGTCGAGTATTAAATTGCTTGACTTTTATTGTTTAACTTTTTAATCAAAAAAAAACAATTATTAAAAATACTACCACTACTTTAACTAAAGGTAAAAAATAAGTTAAGAACACTCTTTTATTTCCTTTTTAAAAACCTTTTTTTATTTTTAAATAAACATTAAAAAAAATCCGATTAAATAGTTTTAACCAAACTAAAAAACATAAAAATGGGGCGGTTTAATTATTTTAAATTATTATTATTTTCAGTTATTTTACTATTAAACTTTAGTAAATTAACAGCACAAACAGGAAGCATAAAAGGTATTATTACAGATGAAAATGGAATTTATGTTCCAGGAGCTAGTATTTATATCGAAAGTATTAAAAAAGGAGCTGTTTCAGATTTTGACGGAAATTTTACAATTGTAAATGTTCCTGCGGGAGGACAAAAATTAAAAATTTTATTTCTAGGTTATGAAAACGTTGAAAAAACAGTAGTTGTTTCTAACAATCAAACCTCATTATTAAAAATAGTAATGAAAGCAAATTCAACTATTTTAAATGAAATTACTATTGCTACTTCTGTTGGAGGGGAAGCAAAAGCAATTAACAAACAAAAAACGAATATTAACATTACCAACGTAATCTCTACAGATCAAATAGGTAAATTTCCAGATGCGAATATTGGAGATGCTATTAAAAGGGTTCCTGGTATTACCATGCAAGTAGACCAGGGTGAAGCTCGTAATGTTATTGTAAGAGGATTGTCTCCTCAGTTAAACTCTGTAACTTTAAACGGTAGTAGAATTCCTTCCGCTGAAGGAGATAACAGAAATATTCAAATGGATTTAATTCCTTCTGACATGATTCAATCTATAGAAGTAAATAAAGCGGTAACTCCAGATATGGATGGAGATGCTTTAGGAGGTTCTATTAATTTAATAACAAGAACAGCTCCGCAAAACTTTAGATTATCAGCTACAGCGGGTTCTGGAATCAACTTCATTACCAATAAAAGAATTTTAAACGGTTCTTTTTTGATAGGAGATAGAAGTAAAGACAAAAAAGTAGGCTGGATGATTTCTGCCTCTATTAATGATACAGATTTTGCTTCGCATAATATCGAAGCTGAATGGGATAATGAATTTGAATATAATACAGGAGCCAAAGATACGGATGGTGGTGACATTTTAAATGACGTAGATGTGAATCCGTACACTAAAGAATTTCAACAAAGAACCTACTTTGTACAACGTATTAGAAGAAGTATTGCTGCTAATTTCGATTTTCAATTAGATAATAACAATAGTATCTATATTAAATCAATGTATAATTGGAGAGATGATAGAGAAAATCGTTTTAGATTAAAACAAGAAATTTTAGACGGTGATGATATAGAAATGGGGGATTTCGTTGTTAATTCAAAAAATAATTTAGTAAGGTTTCCAGTAGAAGTTGCTCGTCAATCTAAAGGAGGTATTAATAATAACAGAAATAAAAGTCGTCGTTTAGAAGATCAACGAATGCAAAATTACACTGTTGGAGGTAACCATTTATTTGGAAATTTAAAAGCAGATTGGTTATTTTCTTATGCTGAAGCTTCAGAAGAACGTTTAAACGAACGTTATGCTAACTTTGAAAGTGAATACACTATTAAAAACAATAACACCAACCCTAGATTCCCTAGTTACACACCTGTAGATAAAGATGAAGCTAACAATTTAAGTAATTTTGAATACGATGAAATTACTGAAGAAAACAAATTCACTAATGAACAAGATTTCAACTTATTTGCTAATTTTCAAATACCTCTAAACCTACTTGATAGTAAAGATGGTAACTTCAAATTTGGTATTAGAACACGTTTAAAAACAAAAACTAGAGATAATAATTTCTTTGAATACGATTTAGAAGGCCTTTACCCTACTTTAAGTTTAGCGGTAACAAAAGATTATACGAATTCTAATTTCCAAGCTGGTAGTGAATATGAAGCAGGTCGTTATGCAGATGAAAGATGGTTAGGTAATCTATTATTAAATAAAAATGAAGGAGAACCTATATATGATGAATTTTTAGGTGAAAATTTTTTAACCAAAGAAGATGTATACGCAGGTTACGTAATGACTGAACAAAAATTCTCAGATAAATTTACGCTATTAGCTGGTGTAAGATTAGAACATACTAAAACATCTGCAACAGGTAACATCATAAATTTTGATAACGATGGTGATTTTAAAGACTTCTCCCCTACTACAGGTAAAGGATCTTACATTAATATTTTACCAAGTGTACATTTAAAATATAACTTTACACCAAACAGCATAATTAGGTTTGCATACACAAACACCATTGCTAGACCAAATTATGTAGAATTAGTTCCTTTTAGAAATATTATTAGAGAGGATGATGAAATTCAATTAGGAAACCCAAATTTAGACCCTGCAAAATCAATGAATTTTGATTTAACAGCAGAACATTATTTCAAAGATATTGGTTTAATTTCTGCTGGTTTATTTTATAAAGATATTAAAGACTTTTCTTTTGTTTCTTTTTCTCAGGCAACCGACAACACTTTAGGAAATAACACACAAAGATTTACCGTTTTTAAACCAGAAAATGGAGATGATGCTACCGTTTTGGGTGCTGAAATAGCCTTTCAAAAGAAATTAAACTTCTTACCTAGTTTTGCTAAAAATTTAAGCATTTATGCAAACTATACCTTCTTAACATCTGAAGCTAATGGTATAAATGATAGAAACGATGATTTAGAATTACCAAATACAGCTCCAAATATGTTTAACGGTTCTTTAGGGTATGATGATGGTATACTAACAGCTAGAATTTCTGCTAATTTTTCTGATGCGTATATAGATGAATTTGGTAAAAATGAATTTGAAGATCGTTTTTACGATAAACAATTTTTCTTAGACTTTAATATTGGTTATGCTATTACTAAAAATCTTCGTTTTTATGCCGATGTTACCAATTTAACAAATCAACCTTTACGTTTTTATCAAGGTGTAAAAGAAAGAACAATGCAATTAGAATTTTATGGTAGACGTTTAACCTTTGGATTAAAATATGACTTATTTAAAAAATAATTTTTCACTACTAATTCTTTTCTTCACAGGAGTTACTTTTTTAGTAATCTCTTGTGCTAAAGATAATGCTCCTAAAATAACACCTAATGTTATTACGGAACAAACAGCACATGACACAGATGATCCAGCTATTTGGGTAAACTCAGAAGACCCATCAAAAAGTATTGTATTTGGCACTGATAAAAACACTAATGGAGCTATCTATGCTTTTAATTTAGAAGGTAAAATAATTACAGAAAAATCAATCTTTAATATTCAAATGCCAAACAACGTAGATGTTTCATATAACTTTCGATTAAACGATAGTACATCTATAGATTTATTAGCTTTTACAGAAAGAGAAAAGCAACAAGTACGTTTATTTTCTGTTCCAGATATGAAACCTATAGACAATAATGGCTTCAAAGTTTTTGAAGATGAACAAAATGTTGATTTTAAACTACCAATGGGTATTGCTTTTTACAAATCTGCAATAGATAATAAAACATACATTATTGTTAGTAGAAAAACAGGCCCTACTCAAAACTATCTATATCAGTATGAAATCATCTTTAATCAAAAAATCATTCTAAAATTAGTAAGAAAATTTGGAAATTTTAGTGGTAAAAAAGAAATTGAAGCTATTGCTGTAGACAATGAACTTGGTTTTATTTATTATTCAGATGAGCAATACTGTATTCGAAAATATTATGCAGAACCTAATAAAGGAAGTCAAGAGATTTCTTGTTTTGGCACTGATAAATTTAAAGCTGATATCGAAGGTATTGCTATTGCCAAGACAAACAACAATAATGGTTATTTAATTATTTCTGATCAACAAAGAGGTACTTTCAATATTTTTGATAGACAAAATAATGATTTTATAAAATCTGTAAATTTATCAACTATAAAAACAGATGGTTGTGATGTAACGACTACACCACTAGGTAATAAATTTCCAAATGGTTTATTTGTTGCCATGAATGAAGAAAAAAACTTTTTCTTCTACAACTTAGAAAATATTATTAAATAATATTCTAAAAACTACTCCAAAAGAAACTCTTAAAACTTTCTTTTGGAGTTTTATTTTATCTTTTTCTTTAAAACCTTAATTATAAATCTTAATTATTAAGATAAATTAAGAGTACTTATACTTATTAAAAGTAACAAAACTCTAATTAAAACTTAAAATTCACATTAATTAGAGGTTATCTCTTGTTTTTTGTTTAGTTTTTATTTAAGTTTGATAAACAAATCTTCTTTTATAAAGAAAATTAATTGTTTAATTGTATATAACAATAAAATTTTTATTCATATATTAGAATATATATTTACATTTGGCACAAATTTGATCTTTAAGCATCATAAGTACTGAAAGAATATTTTAAAATATTCGACCAAATGTTTAAAGACAAAAAAATAAGAATACCAAACTCATAAGTGTTTGGAAGTAACCCGATAATTATTGAATAGTTATGACATTAGTAGAGAAAGCGTTAGAATTCGAAAATCGTAAATTCAAATTCGTAACTACAAGTGACAGAATCCTAGCCTCGAGAGAAGCAAAAGCATTAATTTTAGAAATTAATGACGAATACAAAAAGACCAAAGACACTGAGCTTATGGACTTAATGAAAAGGCTCACTGTAGTTAAACAACGAATAGAAAAGAGATTAAAAGGAAAACCGCTAACCGCATAAGTTTAATTTTATAAAGCTGTTAAATTATTAAATTTAACAGCTTTTTTTACCACTTTAAATTCATGAAGATATATAGCCTTCAAAAAAAACAAAACTTACCCATATCTGTAAATGAAGCGTGGGATTTTTTATCTGACCCTAAAAACCTAAAAGTTATAACTCCCGATTACATGGGGTTTAAAATACTTTCTGGTGCAGAAAAAGAAATGTATTCTGGTCAAATAATACAATATATAGTTACTCCTGTATTAGGAATTAAAACAAAATGGATTACAGAAATCACTCATGTTGTCGATAAAAAATATTTTGTAGACGAACAACGCTTTGGCCCTTATGCACTTTGGCATCATAAACATTTTATTAATCCAATTGAAGGAGGCGTAGAAATGGAAGATATTATCGATTACAAAGTTCCTATGGGTATATTAGGTCAATTAGCACATCCCTTTATTGTTAAACCTAAATTAGAAGAAATTTTTAACTATCGTAACAAAAAATTAATAGAACTTTTTGGAGAATTTAAAAAATAAAGTAAACCTATTTTGGTTTCGTCGAGATCTTCGTTTAGATGATAATCACGGTTTTTTTAAAGCATTACAAGAAAATGAAAAAGTTATTCCAATTTTTATTTTCGATTCTAATATTCTAAGTAAACTCCCTAAAAATGATCCTCGTGTAAGTTTTATACACCAACAACTTGAAGGTATTAATAACCAAATTCAAAAAACAAAAAGCAATCTCTTAACTTTCTATGGAGATCCTATAGCTATTTTTAAAAAACTTATTCAAGAGTTTAAAATTGCATCTGTCTTTTGCAATAAAGATTATGAACCTTATGGAATGAAAAGAGATGACACTATTACCTCTTTTCTAAAATCAAAAAATATTTCATTAAAATCTTTCAAAGATCATGTTATTTTTGAAGAAAATGAAATTGTAAAAAATGATGGCTTACCATATAAAGTATATACTCCTTATTCAAAAAAATGGATTGCGGCATTTAACCAAAAAAACACAGAAAAATACCTTTCAGAAAACTTACTTCAAAATTTACACCCATTAAACAAAGAGGGCATTTTATCTCTCAACAAAATCGGTTTTACTAAATCAAGTATAGAAATACCTATGTTTAATATTCATGAAGATTTGATTGATGAATATGAAGCTAAACGGAATTTCCCAGGGATAAATGCAAC
>CALISK010000080.1 GCA_938041625.1 uncultured Tenacibaculum sp.
AAAGATATCATGTTAATTTATTACGATCAATAAATCCATTAAAAGATATTGTTTGTTTTATAAAAATTATAAAATTTTTAAAAAAAGAAAAACCAAGTATTATTCATTGTCATAGTGCAAAAGCAGGAATTTTAGGCAGATTAGCAGGGGCTTATTTGGGTATTCCCACTTTATATACACCCAATGCACATTCTTATTTAAGTTCTAATAATAAATTCAAAAAAAAGATCTTTAAAAAAATAGAAAAAGGTTTCAAAAGATTGCCATCTAAAACATTAGCTTGTTCAAAATCTGAATATGACCGTACTATAAAAGAATTAAATTTTCCTAAAGATAAAGTTTTAACATGGAGTAATTCTATTAAGGATATAAGAGAAAACATACCAGATCATTTTAATTACGAGCTTCCAGAAAAATATATTTGTACAATTGGTAGACCTTCATATCAAAAGAATACAGAACTATTAATTAAAGCAATTAGTTTAGTTAAAGATGCCATTGAAGAAATACATTTGGTTATAGTTGGGGTTGGTTTTTATGCGCCATATTTAAATAAGGTAGAAAAATTAATTAAAGAAAAGGGACTTACAAATAATATTACTTTAATCGATTTTATTGATAGAAATATTTGTTTATCAATATTAAAAAAAAGTAAGTTTTTTGTTTCTTCTTCTAGGTATGAAGGGTTACCTTATGCAGGAATAGAAGCTTTAATGTTATCTAAACCCTGTGTTTTAACAAATGTTGATGGTAATAAAGATTTGATTGATGATCATTTAAATGGTTTTTTAACAAATGAAACATCTAAAGATATTGCCGATAAGATTAAAAGATTGTATAATGATGAAGCGTTAATTAAAGAAATGTCTTTAGCATCTTTTCGTAAATTTAAAACAGAGTTTGATATAAAAAAGAATATGTTGCAATTAGAAGAGATTTATAAAAATAATGCAAAGGTTTGAAAATTACTTTTTTTAAAAAAATACAAGCTTTTTTTCTAATAATAGATGTGTTAATTATTAATACAGTTATTTTTATTGTCTTTGAAAAACAACATCAAAGCTTTTTTTTTCATTTATATATTTCACTTTTTTGGTTTATATCAACAATAACTTCTAATTACTATAAAGTATATCGATTCACGAATTTTTTTAGAGTATTTAAGCTTATTCTTGTTCAATTTTTGTTTTTTACGCTAGGTTTTTTTGCTTATTTCGGAATCTTTAAAGAAGGCGAAGTTGTGAACACACAATTTTGCACATTACTTATTACATGTACTGTTTTATCATTAAATAAAATAGCTCTTTTTTTTCTTTTAAAGAAATACAGACAATTAGGAAAAAACTATAAAAAAGTAATTTTTTTAGAAAGAGATAGTACTTCTAAAAAAATGATGCATTTATTTCAAAAGAAACAGAATTTAGGATATTTCCTTATTGGCTTTTTTTCAAATAAAAAATCAAATCACACCAATTATTTAGGAACGGAAGTAGATTTATATCAGTTTTTAAAAGAACAGAGAATTGATGAAGTTTACGCAACATTATCGGAGCTTAAAAAAGAACAAGTAAAAACATTAAATAAATTTACAAGTCTTAATAATATTACTTTAAAATTAATACCAAGTGCACAAGAATTTTATAGTAAAACTAATGAAACAGAATTTTATAATGATACTTTAAAGGTTTTATCGGTTAAGAAATTACCTTTTGATTATTTTGAAATCAGATTTTTAAAAAGACTCTTCGACATTGTTTTTTCATTATTTACAATTGTTTTTCTTTTATCTTGGTTAATGCCTGTTTTATGGATTTTGATTAAGTTAGAATCTAAAGGTCCAGCGATTTTCAGACAAGAAAGAGAAGGCTTAAGAGGATCTAAATTTGTTTGTTATAAATTCAGATCTATGAAAATGAATAAAAAATCAAATGAGAATCATACCATAAAAAATGACATTAGAATAACCAAAATGGGTCGGTTTATTCGAAGAACAAGTATTGATGAATTACCTCAGTTTTTTAATGTTTTTTTAGGAGATATGAGTGTAGTAGGACCTAGACCCCATATTGAGAAGCTAGCAACAGATTATAAAAGAGATGTAGATAATTATATAGAAAGACATTTAGTAAAACCAGGTATTACAGGCCTTGCTCAAGTAAGTGGTTATAGAGGAGAAATAAGAAGTAAGGCAGATATAAAAAATAGAATAAGATTAGATATTTTTTATATAGAGAATTGGTCTTTTTTTTTGGATGTTAAGATAATTATTAAAACAATATTAAATCTTTTTAAAGGAGATGAAAATGCTTACTAAAAATAAGCTTGATTTAACAGTTACAATTGTTTTATACAATGAAACTATTGAAAATATTAAAAATTCTATTGATTGTTTTTTAAAGATAAAAGTACTTCACAAAAAACTATATTTAGTAGATAATTCTCCTTATAGAAACTTATATCTTTCTGAGATGAACAGGAAAGAAATTGAATATATATTTAATGCTAAAAATTTAGGTTTTTCTAAAGCACATAATTTAATTATTAATAAAATTGAAAATGTTTCAGAGTATCATTTGATCTTAAATTCAGATGTTGTTTTTAAATCAAAAGTGATAGAAGAATTAATGAGCCAATTAAATTCAAAGGAAAAATTAGCTTTAATAACTCCTAAAGTTAAATTTCCTAACGGAGAGCATCAATACAATGTAAGGAAGTTCCCTACATTTCTAGATTTAATATTTAGAAAACTAGCTGTTTTTAAAAAGAGAATTCACCATCAAGAATACCGTAATCTAGATTTATCTGAACCTTTTTATCCAGAAGCAATACATGGTTGCTTTATGTTGTTTAAAACAAATGATTTTGTTCAACTAAAAGGATTTGATGAACGTTATTTTTTATATATGGAAGATATTGATATTTGTAGAAAAATAGATGCTATAGGTAAACAAAAAATGTATTACCCAAATGTAGAAATAATACATCAATTGCAGCAAGGATCTTCTAAGAAAATGAAATTATTTATGCACCACTTAACCTCAGCAATTAAATATTTTTTGAAGTGGAGATAATTTTTACAATACTGTTTTGTACACTATAAAAACAAACCAAAAAAGAAGTGTACGTGTTTGTTGTTGTGTTTTTTGTACACTAAAGGTAAAAAATTAAAAACTAGTGTACAAAAATATTGTATTTTTATGTACACTTAAAAACTTAATTTTAAAAATTGGTGTACAAAGTTGAATGATTACTTTCACACTTAGTAATAAGACCAAAATGATAACTGATATTATTAAATACTTTAATATAAATATGTTTTCTGTATCTAAATACACAGAAATTCCTATAAATACATTAAAATCATTATCAGCTAAAAGAAGGCCCTATAATATTACCTTACTTAATAAATTACTACTCTTATACAAAGCTCTTTTGTTAAAAACACCTGTAAATGATTTATTACACACATCTACCTTTTTAAATACAGAAAAAGAGGATACTATTTTAAATTTACAACAACAATTAAAAAAAGTAACAAAACAGATTGTTACTACTAAAAGAAAGCTTAATAAAACAAAAGAAAAGAGGCAGATTCTTTTACGTGGTTTAAATGCATGTAATGTATTATTACAAGAAAATAAAGAGCAATTAACGAAAGATAATATAAGTTGGATATTCTTACGTAAGAAACATTTAGAACAAAAGTTAAAGGAAATTTCATTACATAAAGAAGTGCTATTAACAGCAAAACTAGAAGGTTTAAAAGCACAATTAAAATGTATTAATAAAGCCTAAGAAATATAGCCCAATTGTATTGCTTTTTTAACCAAGCCAGCATTTGTTTTTACTTGTAGTTTAAAAAAGATATTCTTTTTATGTGTTTCAACAGTGTATCTACTTAAAAAAAGCTGCTCAGCAATTTCATCCACCGTAAATTCTTGAGTAATTAACTGTATAATTTCTTTTTCTCTTTTAGTTACAATAGTTTTAGAAAAGGTCAATTCTTTTGAAGGAGAAAAAGTATCATAAAAAAAAGGAATATTATTATAAACAATACTTTTAATTGCCTTAATAACAATATTGATATCTGTATCTTTTAAGAGGTAGCCATCATAAAAATTATTTTCATAATGTATGGGTTTAAACATACTAATTACTAAAATTTTAGCAGTGTGTTTTTGTTTTATTTTTTTAATGAATTCAATCCCATTTATTTCAGGCATAGAAATATCTGTGATTATTAAATCAATTTCCTCTGTAGGTAAAAAAGAAATTGCTTTTTTAGCGTTGTTAAATGTTTTAACAACATGTATAAAATCAAACTTTTCAAGAGAGGCTTTTAAACCATTTAAAAAAAGTTGATGATCGTCTACCAAAATTACTTTAATTAGAGGCATCATTTTTTATAGGAATTTTTATGATAACACTAGTTCCTCTATTTACAACAGTGTCTAAAATGAA
>CALISK010000081.1 GCA_938041625.1 uncultured Tenacibaculum sp.
TATTAGGTTTTATATTATGGATGCTTATTATAGGGCCAATAATACTACCTTAAAAAAGCTTTTGAAAAACAAAAATTTCATTTTGGCGTTAATCAATTAGATTTGTATGTTTACTTCTCTTTATTTTATTAAAACTGAAAAATATGAGCGCTACGAACTTAATTGATACTTCTTTTTTAATCATTAGAAAAAATTTTCTTTTGTTTATTATCTTAATAACTACTATTTCTTGTAATCAAAAAACAGCATCCAAAGAAAAAGACAAAGTATTAGAGGAAACTATCGATAAAAAAGAGCCTTACAATGTAAATACTTCTTCATCAAAATCAGTTGAATCTGACATGTATTGTAAAATAGAATTAAATAAAGAAAACATTGAGTTAGGTGGTTTTGAACTTAATGGAAGCGGATCTACAGAATTAGGTTTAACTTCGTCATTAACTGTAGAACTTTTAGAAGAAGTTCATGAAAAATATTTTTCAAAATTATCTCTTAGATCTTTAATAAAATCAGGCGCTCCTAAATTACAAAAAGGCACTTATACTATTCAAGGAAGTGGTGATCCTGAAAAATTATTTAAAAACGAAAGCAATTTTTATCTTCTAGAGGCATTAGATATGGATAGTTATAAAAAGCTATTAAATGCTTATGGAGAAATGGACAAAAATGATTTTTTAAAGTACCTTTCTCTTGATCTTGTTATTATTCCTGATGGAAAAAACCTTTTAAACATAGACACTATAGAGGAAATTGCTAATTCAAAAGAAATTACAAAATTAAGTGATAAAATGTCTAATATAAAAGAACAGCTTTTAATCACTGGCAATTTCCAATTAAAATTAATGAAAATCTCTACAGAAGAAATATTTACTGTTAATTCAAAATTTAAAGGAACCTATGATTATGATTGGTTTAATTTATAATTAGATTTCAATATCACATTAAAAATAATTATTTAATCACTAACCTATTCTTCATGCATCTAAATAAAAAATAGTAGTTTAAAATTGTTTTTTATTTACTCTTAAAAACAGAAAAAACATGATTTATAAAAGTATAATAAAAAATATTTTAACTGCGTCTTTTTTGTTCATTTCTATTAGTATTAATGCACAAAACGACACTTTAGATAGCCTACCCCCTCTTCCTGAATTACCAGATGCAAAATATGCAGTTTATAAATACGATGCTAGTTTACAAACAGATGTTCTTACCTATCAATATTGGGATTTATGGGATTTTGATAATGATGGGATAAAAGATTGTTTATCTTTTACTAGTAATGGTGGTTCCCATGCTTATTATCATTTAAAAATATTATTGAGCACAAAAAAAGAATGGATTGTATATCCTACATTTCAAGTAGATATGCCTTTCTTAAATACCGAAGCTATTACAGATGAAATAACGCAATTTTCTGTTTATGATTTTGATAATGATGGAGTAGATGAAATTTACTTAAATGTGGATAATCCGTTTGGTACTATACCTAAAAAATTAAGAAAAGAAGGTTTAACCTCTAAACGAATGTTAATTGAATTTGAAAACCAACAATTAATTATAAAAAACTTTAAAACAAATAAATGAAGTTGAAATTCTTACTTATTTTTTTCTCTATTCTTATTTTAATTAATTGTAATAAAAATAAAGCCAAGATTTCTATACCTAATGATAAAGAAATTCAAAAAAAAACGATTTCTAAAAAAAGAAAGATTATTAAAAGTAGAGTTGATCGAATTAAATATCGAAAAAATAAGATTGACAGCTTAAATAAAGCACGTGAATGGAAAAAAACATCATTTGATCTTTGGATAGATATCAATGGAAACCTTGGTGTTAAAACATATGAAGGAAATGAAAACGGTATTTTTATTGACAGATATATAACTGCTCTTTGTTGTGATGGCCAATCTTTAAAATCAATAATTGATACTACTAGTTTTAAATTTATTGGAAGTTCTTTTTATAAAGATCTAAATCATGTTTACACCCATTATATGATGTCTGATGGTGGTAATTTTCAAATAGTAGAAAAGGCAGATGTTTCAACATTTAAAATTATTGGTGATTGCTATGCAAAGGATAAAAATAACATTTTTGATGAAAAAGCTAGAATTATTGATTCTATTGATTATAAAACCTTTAAAACAAAAAAAGGCATTGGTTGCTTTGCTAAAGACAAAAATGGGTATTACTTCTGGAATGAAAAGATTGATTTATCTGAATTAACAGATAGTATTGTTAAAGACAAAATAATAAAACTCAAAAAATTATAGCATTTATTACTCGCTATTTAAATGAAAAAAACACTTTATATATTACTTTGTTTTTTAACAATAACCTCTTGTAATCAAGAGAAAAAAACAAATAACACAAATACTTTATCTTCTATAAAAACATCTCTTTTTCTTATTAAAGGTTTAAATATAGAAGACTTTAAAATTGATAAAACCAAAGACTCAGTTTTTTACACAAAAAAATCATATGAAGGGTTAGATGGAAAAGTTATTGAATTAAAAAAAACTGAACTAAAAAATATTCAAGCTAAAATACAGTATGAATTTTCTTTTTTACAATATACTATAGATGATAACCCAGCGTATCCTATTTCATATTCAAAAGATAGTAAATGGAGTAATTTACCTTGTAAAAACAATCAAATTATTATTCCTGATTTTCGCGGAAAAACCAATTCTAGAAGAGTTCATAAACAACTTGGTTATAACAAATTTAAACAAATAACTACTTGGCTAGAGAAAGAAAATTTTAAGCAAATAAGATTAGAATCTTTCAATGAACAAAAAGTTTTTTTTGAAAAATTAATTCAGAACAAATCAGAATATATAAATTGTTGTCCTGAATATATTAAACAAGCTAATAACTTTTTAGAAACAAAGATTGATAATTATAAATCGATAAATGATTTAAGACTTGAACTCTATATAAAAAAAGTTGTCATTAATATTTCTGGTCATTTAAATAATGGAAAAGAAGTTAGAAAAGTGATTATTCTTAATTAGAATAAGAATAAAACTTGATACAAACTCTATTAAAATCTATACGAAAATATATTTAACTCGTTAAAATATAAATTCATGTTTTCTTCATTTTTTAAAATATGATACTTTTAAAAAATAATATTTAATGCATATGAGAACCATAGTAATACTTCTTTCAATATTTTTTATTACAACAAGTCAAGCACAAAAAAAAGACTTTGAAGTGCTTTTAGATAGCGCAAAAATATTGTTTAAAAAAGAAAGAACACTAAGCCAAGAAGAACTTGAAGAGTTTGATTATTATAAAATAGTTTCGTTATTAGACAAAGTAATTGAATTAAAACCTAAAAATGCTGAAGCTAGATATTTTTTAGGGTATACTTACAGTCGTATTAATGCAAAAGATGGTAGAGGAATGATTGATATGAATTTAGATTTATTACATAAAACAAGCAAACAGTTTGAAAAAGTAATTGAATTAACACCAAAATATG
>CALISK010000082.1 GCA_938041625.1 uncultured Tenacibaculum sp.
CTGTTCTATCAGTATCTAATAATTGTTCACATTCTTCAAATGCTGGCGACTCGTCAACCATAGATAAATCTAGACTATCTTTCGATATTAATTCTTTATTTTTTTCGTCAGATAACTGTTT
The DNA here is from genome assembly GCA_938041625.1 of uncultured Tenacibaculum sp. Taxonomy (GTDB): domain Bacteria; phylum Bacteroidota; class Bacteroidia; order Flavobacteriales; family Flavobacteriaceae; genus Polaribacter. Next base: position 122 of record CALISK010000082.1, read on the forward strand.
ACACGAAGTGAAAACAGTTATTAAAACAAAAAAGAATATTCCTTTATATATCACTTTACTAGATTTTTAAAGTGAAAGTATGAAAAAAAGATTTATTTTAAGGTTTCTCCTTCTAAGAAGTGCTCTTTTTTTATAGTCTTTATTCTATTTTTAGCAAAGACATCTAATTCTTTATTTTTTCCTTCAAAGGCGTCTATATATCTGACATATAAATCGTACCCAATTTTTTTCTCTTTATAATAATTATCAGAAATTTTTGCTAATTCAAATAAAGCTACATAGTTCTTTTTATTTTCTTTTAAGGCCAATTTATATTGTTCTATAACCCGTTTAGGCAACTTCATTTCTGTGTATACTTTAGCCAAGCCCATAAATTCATTATCTCTTGATTCTCTTCCTGCATAAGTCCCCATAAAATAGTTAAACATTGCCTTATCTATTCTCTTTTGCTTAAAATAAAGATTTCCTAAATAACTATAACTTTTAAAATCTTCTCTATCTATATAAGTAGCTCTTAAAAAGTATTTAATGGCATTATCATTTTCCTTTAAATGATAATATGCTTTTCCTAACATCTTATTTACATAATGTTGCTTCGGAGCTAAAGAATCTAACCTTTTCAATAATGATAAACTCTCAGTATATTTTTTTTGTCTATATAAATCATTAATCTTTAGCTTATTCAAATTAATATGATTTTTATTCAACTGCAATCCTTTGTTTATAAATATTCTTGCAGAATCTTTATCTTTCAATTTTGTATAAGCTCTAGCTAATTTTTCTATCGCATTAAAATGTGCGTCATCTATATTATAAACCTCTAAAAAGTTATCTATCCGTTTATATCTTTTCTTTAACAATGTATTTGTTAAACCTAATTGATAATGATAATTCGCGTTGCTCTTATCTTTCTCTATTAATTCTTGAAAAGCAAGCTTTGCTTTTTTACCTTTTTTACTTTGTAAGTATAGTTTTCCTAAAAAATATTTCACTAACAAATTATTAGCATCTTTTTTAGAAATCTCTTCAAATAAAACTATTGCTTCCGATATCTTTCTTTCTTTTCTTAACGATTTCCCTAATTTAATTTTAGTAGCATAATGATCTTCAAAACTTAAAGCTTTTTTATAAAATTCAGACGCTTTTTTAGTATTATCTATAGCTTCATAAATAGTTGCTGTTTTTAAATTACTTTTAAATGTAGGGGTTATTTTATGTAATTCATTTAAAGCTATTTTATAACGACCCTTTTCTAATAAGCTATCTATTGTTTTAAAATTTTGTGCATTTATTTTTGTTATTATAATTAATAAAACAATAATTATTTTTTCTTTTCTCATGCTTACTCTTTTTATTTTTCTTCTTTCGTTAACCAATTAACAATATTGAGTAGTAATTTGTAATTTTCTTTTGCTTCTTCTGAATTCATTCCCACTTTAAACTCATTTCTTCCTGCCAATTGCGCTGTAAACATAGCTGCTTCTCCAAAAACAGCAATTTTCCCTTTTTTAAATTTCATAACAGCGCCTTGTGATAAGTTTTTAGCAGAAAAACGTTTTGTTTTTTCTGAAAATCGCCACATAGTATCTGGTAAGTAAACAATTAATTTTTCATTTGTTTTTAAAATCGAAGTCGCTTTATTAGGTATTTTAAAAGCCTGACCTGTGAATGTTTTTATTTTTTCAATTTTCCCTTCTTCAACATTTTCTGTTATTTCATGTACTCCTAATGTTTTTTCTTTTTTAGTAAAATCGAAAATTCCTCTTCTATTTTCATCTAATAAAAAACTATCGTAAAAAGTAAACCCAAATACTTTTCCCAATTTTTCACTTGCTCCTGCAAAAGGCATGTGATCTGCTATTAAGAATAAAGAACCTCCTTTTTTAACCCAATTTTTTATAGCTTTTATTTCCTTATCTGTAAAAGCACTCTTTGTAGGTACCACAAATGGAGGTCTACTATTTTCTGCTAAAGCATTAGAAATTACCAACGCGGTTATTCCTTTTAAATTAGCTTCAGTAAATTTTTTAGCATTCGATTTCACTTTATACCCTGCTTGTTTTAAAACTTTTGCAAAAGGTGAAAATCGATTGTCAATTCTATGAAAATTATTATGTGCATGATCTACATAAATAGTTCCATTATACTTTTTTTTAATTTTAGGGGTATATAACGTATCTGGGACTTGCTGAGAAAAAACAAGATGAATAAAAAAGCTAAATAAGAGGGTTGTATAAAGTTTCATTTTTATGAGTATTAATGATTGAAATATTTAATAATCTTACAAATAATTATAATATGCACACCTACAAAAGTCCAAGTGTTAACTTCGACTTTTGCTTTAAGCATATTCAATATATAATCAGTATATTTTTTATTTTACTTCAAAAGATATTGGTAAAGTATACCCTACTTTAACAGCCTTCCCTTTATCTTCTCCTGGCTGTAGCTTTGGCATTTTTTTCATCATTCTTAATGCTTCTTCTTTTAACTTTGGATGAGGAGCTCTAACTTGGGCTTTTATAACATTTCCGTTTTCATCTATTTTAAAATTTACATAAATTCTTTTTTTACCTGGCTCTAGCCCTAAACTATTTGCTAAATCAGTATTAAAGTTTTCTTTTACAAATGCTATCATGTTTTTATTGAAATCCTCTTGAGTATTTCCTTTGTTTATAAAAGCAGGAGATTTATCTATCCTAGAAAAAGGGACATTTCCTTTTTCTAGAGGTAGTTTTGCTGTTTCATTACGCATTTTAATCATATCTACGAATAAAGTTTTCCTTCCTTTTTCTCCTTC
>CALISK010000083.1 GCA_938041625.1 uncultured Tenacibaculum sp.
TTATTTTGAATGAGGTAACGAGAAGCATTACGAATACGCACTTCATTTAAAAATTGTGTAAATGATTTATTGGTTATTTTTTTAAAAAAACGACAGAAAGAATTTGTTGTCATACAAGCAACTTCTGAAATATCATCTAAACTAATATTACTAGCATAATTATCAGATATGTATTTTAGTACTGTATCAATTCTATCCGAATTTTCTGAAGTGTATTGACGCATATCTGTAGAAGATAGTATTTCCTTATCATCTGTTAACGATAGTGTATTAAGTATACTTAACAATTTAATAGATTGTTCTGCACTAGAAAGTTTATTTATATTTAATAACTCCTTGTGAAGTTTCTGACCTAAATCACAACCAAAACTTATACCGTATTTAGATTGATCGAACATTTTTCTAATTTTAGAAAACTCTGGGTTATTAAATGTTCCTTCTCCTATAAAATCTTCAGTAAATTTTAAAACAATGGTATTTACTTTTTCATCATTATGATTTTCTTCATAATGAGAAGGGTCATTAAGCCATAAATGAGGCAAATACGGACCTACTAAAACTAAATCTCCTGCATTAAACTGAGAAACACTATCGCCAACAAAACGAATACCATGACTAACAGATATGTATATAAGTTCATACTGAGCGTGATAATGCCAAGAAGAATCCAAACAAGGTGTATCTTTCTTTATAACAGTAACTCTTTTATTAATTATCTCTTCAGGATGTTTTAATACTAATTTCATTTTAATTTAATATTATTTTTTTTGTAAGTCAGGATTACAAAAGAAATGCTTGTAAAATAAATCTTATCTCTTCCAAATTTACAAAATACAATTAAAAACAGCTGTAAATATTAAAAAAACAATTTAACAGGTAAAAAAATACGTTTTTCATAAATAAACCTAAAAACCTACTTTGCTCATTCTCTTACCAATTCATTAACAAAAAGAACATTTTATGTTAAATAATTATTCCCTCATCAAACAAAAGCGATTAATCTTTAAATATTTAACAAAAAAAACTTCAAAAAAAAAAAGCAGTAACATTATTTATATCTAAATAGTGTTGCTGCTTTTTCTACTCAAAACAAAACTTTCTCTTATAAGAAAAAATAGATTTAAACTAAAAAACGACATTTTGTAATACTTTTTATTCAAGTATTTTTATCTTAATTTTAAATTTTATCTAAAATTTCGTATCTATTTTCAAAAGTTTTAATTAAGAGTTTAATAGATTTTGCTTTTAAGAATTTTTTTGATTTTTCTTTTACTGAAAATGCTTTTAAAGGACTTACTTTAGACAGTATCATGTCTTCAAAAACACCTGTTTCATTATAAACACGTATAATCGCAACTCCTTCTTTAAAAACACCATATTCACCGGTTAATGTATTCGTTATTTTATTAAAATTTAGTTTTTTTGTAATAACTCCCGTTCTGTTAACATCTAAAATTGGAATAGACATAATTTTAGCTGCTCCATGTATCTCTTTATAATTAAAACTATCATTAGGTTTTAAAGTATAAATAGGGGTTTTTATTTCTGTTTCTAAATATCCATCTTCTAATCCACTATGAAAAACAACACTATTTACATCATCTTCATATGTGAGTTTAGGATTATAAGGTTCAAATATTTTTACAAAAACAGTTTTCTTAATTTTATTAACATAACTAAGCCAAGATTTTGAAGCAATCATTTGAATACCTCCCATTAAATAATAATCATAATGTGTTTCATAAATTCCAGGAGCAACTTCTCCTGTCCAATTTGTACCGTGATTGAAATATTTTTTAACGTGATCTGGGTTGTTTTTATCTAATTTAATTCTATTTCTATTAATATATCTCCACCTAGATTTTGGAGTAACACTTATTTCATATTGTTTTCCATTAGACAATTTATAATCTTCATTAAATGGTATATAAGCAACAAAATTCTCTCCATCTTCTAACTCTGGTTTACTTCGTGAAATATGTTGACTTGATATTTTTAAACCTCTTTTTATTGTTTCTAATCCTTTATTAGTTAAAGTATGATTTATAAAAACTAGACTGCTATTTTCTTCTATATGAAGTGTACGACTGTATTGTAACTCTTCTTCAACTTTTTCAGGTGTAGAGAATTTTTTTGATTTTCTATCAAAAATAGGTACAGGTAAATTCTGTATACCAGAAATAACATTAATAGACTTTATATTGTTTTTATTTGCTGAAATGCTTGCAGAATAAGGAGCATCACCTATGGTAACAGGTGGTGGCCATCGTTTTACTTTTTTTCCATTCTTATTAATAGCACAATTTTTAACAGGTATAGGAACAAGTCTATACCCTCCAAAATTCCTCCAGTCTTTTTGTTTTACATTCTCGCGAGTAGAAAAAGACTTCCCAAAAAGTTTTGGATTTATCCAAAGTGAAGGAACATCTCCTAAATTATATTCTAAAACTCTTCCTGCAGCATCTGGGACAACAGCAACACTTATAAATTTATTTTTGGCCACAAAAACTTCATTCCATTGCCAATTTTTGTAATTTTTGATTACGGAAACTGATAAATTCGTTTTATTATCTTGCGCATTAGTAAAAGGAATAGAGGTACTTGATAATATAAAAACTATTAATATTCTTATTTTATTTAACATTATTTAATCGATTTTAAAAGTTTTTTCAAAATGAGGCATCTTATTATCTCTCCATTGTTTAGCTGTTTCGTCATTATGAAACCATAATGGTTGCTGATTAGAGTCACTCCATTTTTGAGCGCCTTTTACTAAATCTTCTAAAACTTTAGGATGATTACTACTTAAATCCTTTTTTTCCCCTGGGTCTGTATTTAAATTATACAATGCCCATTTTTTATTTTCAACTTTCAAAGCTTTCCATTCGTTTTTTCTTACACCAACGTCTGAATAACTTTCATTTCCTACTCTATGTCTAAGCACATAAATATTTTCATTTTCTCGTACATTTTCCCCTGCTAAAAAGTCTTTCCATATATTTTTACCATCTAACATTTTATTTTTTGGTAATTCTGCATTTCCTAATGCTGCTAACGTAGGATAAAAATCTAAAGCAGAAACTGGATGAACGTATTTTTTTCCAGAAGGAACTATATTAGGCCAATGAAAAAACATAGGTACTCTATACCCTCCTTCACACGTACTTCCTTTCCCCGCTTTTAAAGGAAAATTTGTAGCTCCTTTACTTAGTTTACCTCCATTATCACTAAAAAATATAATTAATGTGTTTTCTAATTGATTGTTCTTTTTTAGCGCTTCAACTACATTTCCTACTCCTCTATCTACAGCATGAACCATACCTGCATAGGTTCTTCTTTTTTTATCTTTAATATGTTTGTAATGCTTTAAATCTTCTTCTTTTGCTTCTAAAGGAGTATGAGGCGCATTGTAAGAAAGGTACAAGAAAAAAGGGTTTTCTTTTTTAACTGCTCTGTTCACAAAATTCACAGCCTCTCTTGAAAGTCCGTCTGTAATATATTCTTTTTCATCTACTTCTTTTCCATTAAACTGTAACGGAGTTATATAATCTCTAATTTCTTTATTTCCTGCCTTTTTTTGTTTCTGATATACCGCTTTAAATTGTTCTGGAAAATAGTTGTGACCACCTCCTAAAAAACCATAAAAATCATCAAAACCTCTATTATTAGGATGATATTTCTGTACAGTTCCTAAATGCCATTTACCAACTGCTCCTGTATAGTAACCTGCTTTTTGTAATACTTTACTAATGTATTTCTCTTTTACACTTACTCCTAAACCTGCATTTTGATGTGCTCTTGGTAAATTAAATTGCCCTCCTATTTTATGTGCATACCTTCCAGTCATTAAACTAGTTCTACTTGGCCCACAAAAAGGATGCGCAACGTAAGCAGAAGTTAAAACAGTTCCATTATCTGCTAATTTATCTAAAACTGGTGTTTTAATATCTTTAGAACCATTAAAACCAACATCAGAATAACCAAGATCATCACATAAAATAAGCAATATATTAGGTTTAGAAATTTTGGGTTTAGAAAGTTTTTCTGTATTGTCTACTTCTGTTTTAGCTGTTAATTCTTTCTTCTTTGAAGGTGAACAACTAGTAAAAATCACTATTGTTATAACTACAATTAATGATTTAAAAAAATGTATACTTTTCATATTTATTATTAAAAATTAATAAGAAAACAATCAAAACGTTTTTGTTTCTTATTTAGAACTACTGCTTTTGCCAAACTCTAATGTAATCAATTTCAAAATCGATACTCCCATCACCACCTACTTCTTCTTTGCTATTGGGTACACCATGCCAAGGAAACGTTTCTTGATCAAACCATACTTTAATAGGAAGAGTAGTAATATAATTTTCTTTACTTCCATTACCCCCATTATTATTAGCAACATCATCATATTCATTTATAGAATTTTTAGATGCTTCAGTTACTAACCTTCCATCAACATATATTTTTATTCCATTTTCATTCCATTCATAACCATAAACATGGAAATCATCAGCTACTTTAAATCCTAAATCATGATGTTCAGTATACGTTGTTCTACCACCTCCATCTGAAGTCCAATCATGAATAGACCACCATAACTCTCTCTCTTTATCTAACTTTTGAGGTTGTTTATGATCTCCAAACATTTCAAAAAAATCTAATTCGGTATTATTACCTGTTGCCCAAAAAGAACTTGTAACCTCTGCGTCAGCAGCTTTGGTTCTTACTTCTAAATAACCGTATACAAACTCATTTTTTGATATAACAGCTGCAGTCGTAATATTTTCATAAGCATCTCCATTTTTATCTACCTTAGGATCAAAATTATAATCTGGCTCCCATCTCGTTTCTAATTTTAGCATTCCTTTTTCTACACGAACATTATCTGTAGAAAATTGAGAAGGAGATCTACCTAAAAAATTAGAAACATACGTGCCATTTTTTCCTTGTATATGCCACTTATCTTCATCTAATACATCTTCTTCAAATTCGTCACTTATAGATTTGTTTAACACCCAATTCCCTGAATTAGAAAGATCTGTTAAAGGGAGTACTTTAGGCGTTTCTACCACTCCATTATCTTTTACAACTTCTTTAGAATCGCTACAACTTATGTTTAAAAAACTTGCCGTTATAACTAAGCTAGTTTTTAAAAGTAAAGAAAGGTTTGTCTTCATTTTGATGTTTTTTATAGTACAACTATATAATTAAACACATTTTTAATATATAGTTATTTGAATTAATTAATAAGGTTTATTTTGTTTGATAGGTGCTTAATCCATCAAAAAAACAAAAAAAAAATCGAGTTTTATAAATCCATTTTACCTAATACTCACATCATTTTACCTTCTTTTTATACTTGTAAAAAAAAGATGTTAATTCAACTTAAAAATCTTTATTTACTGTATTTTATAATAAATTTGAGTTTTAAAAATATACTTTGTGAGATTAACTTTATATAAAATAAAATTCTTCGAAAAATTAATTCCTTTCATGGTTTTTGTTTCCTTTTTTATTTCTTGTAAAGAAGAAAACAATTATGAAACTATTTCTTCGAAGAAACCTCAATTCTCTTCAGAAGAAATTCCTGACAATCATTTCTTAGGGGATAAAAAATGTAGTCAATGTCATAAAGAACAGTTTAAAGATTGGAAAGGATCTCATCATGACAAGGCAATGGAAAAAGCTGATAGTATTACTGTTTTAGGTAATTTTAATGATAAAAAATTTTCAAGTCAAGGAATTACTTCTCATTTTTTTAAAAAAGAGGGTGATTTTTATGCAAATACTGAAGGACCGGATGGAAAATATCACGATTATAAAATAGTGTATACTTTTGGATTTACTCCTTTGCAGCAGTATATTGTTAAATTTCCTAATGGTCGTTATCAATGTTTAAGAACAGCTTGGAATAGTAAGGAGAAAAAATGGTTTGATTTATATCCCAATTTTAAAATTGTACATTCTGAATGGTTACACTGGTCTAAAGGTGGTTTAAATTGGAATACAATGTGTGCAGATTGCCATTCAACAAACGTAAGAAAGAACTATGATGATAAAACAGATAGTTACAATACTAGGTTTGCTCTATTAAATGTAAGTTGTGAAGCTTGCCATGGCCCTGGAAAAAAACATGTTGAAGAAGTAAAAAGAATGGGAGATAAATATGTTAACTCTGAAACATTATTAATGACTTCAAATATTAAACCAAAAGAGCTTGTAGACCAATGTGCAAGATGCCATATGAGAAGAGAACAATTTTCTAAATCATATAATTTTAGCGGAACAATGTTAGATCATTACTACCCTCAATTACTTGAAGAAGGTTTGTATCATCCAGATGGTCAAATCTTAGATGAAGTATATGTATATGGTTCCTTTGTACAAAGTAAAATGTACCAAAACAACATTGCTTGTAATAACTGTCATGATTCACATTCCTTAAAATTGAAGTTTAAAGGAAATAGATTATGTGCACAATGCCACCAACCAGAAAAATATAACACCTCAAAACACCACTCGCATGAAATGAACTCTGAAGGAGCTAAATGTGTTAATTGTCATATGCCTGGGAAAATTTATATGGGCAACGATTTTAGAAGAGATCATAGTTTACGAGTACCTAGACCTGATTTAAGTATAAAGTTTGGCACTCCAAATGCTTGTATAAACTGTCATAAAGATAAAAGTAACCAATGGGCCTGGGAATCATTTAAAAAACTATATGGAGAGGTTGATTCTA
>CALISK010000084.1 GCA_938041625.1 uncultured Tenacibaculum sp.
GTTAGCTGATTTTGGTATTCGTGTAAATGCAGTTTCTCCTGCTGTAGTTAAAACTCCTGTTTATCATGGTGTCTTTGGAGGTAAAGAAGCGGCTGAGGAAGCTTTAGAATCATTTGATGCTTTTCATCCTATTGGAAGAAAAGGTTTAGCAGATGATGTAGCAAATAGTATTACTTTCTTATTATCTGAAAAATCATCTTGGGTTACTGGTGCTATTTGGGATGTTGATGGTGGTGTAATTGCTGGTCGTAACTAATTTTAACTATTAAAAAAGGATATATGCATTTCAATATTAAAGATTTATTTACCAAATTAGGAAGTTTAGGTAAAAAAGCTCCAAAATCGATGACTACTTTTCAGGAGTTTGATAAAGCTGCTATGGAAGATGGTGCCATACCAGCAAAATATAAAGAATTAATTGCATTAGGTGTAGCATTAACTACACAATGCGTGTATTGTTTAGAAATTCATAAAGAAAAAGCAATTAAAGCGGGGGCTACTGAAGAAGAGCTGGCTGAGGTTACTTTTGTTGCTGCTGCTTTAAGAGCAGGTGCTGCTGTAACGCATGGTACACACATTATAAAATAATTATATACAAGTTTATTCATTCTAATAAAGGTTAGGTTTTTAGTTTAAAACCCTAACCTTTTATATATTTAATCTTATGAAGAAAAAAGTATTAATTATTGGTGGTGGTCTTTCTGGTATTCTCACTGGTTTTTTATTAAAACAACAAGGTTTCGCTGTAAAAATTATTGAGGCTAATAACAGATTAGGTGGTCGTATTTATACTAAAAATGTATTTAATACTAAAATTGAAATGGGAGCTACTTGGTTATGGGAATACAATTCTGAATTAATACATCTTTGCAAGGAGTTACAAATTGAATTGTACCCCCAAAATATGAAAGGACATGCTTTATTTGAAGCAATGAATGCACATGGTCCTCAAAAGTTTGAATTACCAAAAAATCAAGAAATTAGCTATCGAATTTCTAATGGTACTAGTACCATAATTGACAAAATTGCTAATAAACTTAGTAATGAAGAAATCTTGTTAAATGAGAAAGTTATAGAGGTTACTGAAACTAATATCGGTATAACTGTTATTACAAATAAAACTAAATATATAGGTGATTATTTAATAACCACCGTCCCTCCTAACCTTCTAGTTAATACCATAAAATTTACTCCTTCTTTACCTGTAGATTTAATTTCGATAGCTAAAAACACACATACTTGGATGAAAGATTCCATTAAATTTGCAGTAGTTTTTAAGAAACCTTTTTGGATAGATCTAAAATTATCAGGGGTGGGTTTTAGTCATGTTGGACCTTTTACAGAATTATATGATCATTCTAATAATGAAAATACTTCTTTTGCTTTAATGGGATTTATCAATTCTAATTTATACAATCTTGATAAAAAAGAACGAGAAGAAAAAATAATAAAACAGTTAATTAAATTCTTTGGGGATGAAGTTCAAAATTATTTATCTTATGAAGAAGAAGTTTGGAAGTTAGCTCCTTTTACTAATTTTGCAGATGATAGTTATGTAACTCCACATCAAAATAATGGTCATACTTTATATCAAAGAAGATATTTTAATAATAAACTGATTATTGCAGGTACAGAAACAGCTAGTTCTTTTGGTGGTTATATGGAAGGTGCAGTAATAAGAGCAAAAGAAGTTGCTTCTATCATTAAAAAAGAGGTATAAATAGGCTAAAACAAGACTTATATAAAGACCTTGTTTTAGCTTATTTTTATTTATTATTTCAATTTTTCAAAATTTTGGTTAATAAAAGTAATTGCTTGATCTTTATTTTCAATAAAGTTTTTTATCATTTCTTTTATTAAACTAGCCTTTTCTGTATTTTCCTCTCTATTTTCAAAATAAAGCACACAAAAATTATCTCCTTCAAATTCAAATTTTACATATTTTAATAGTTCTGGCTGTTCATTTTTAATATAATTAAAAATGACACGTTCCCATTCATACTGACCCATGTAAAATTTTTCATGTTCTATTTCTATTAATTTAGAAATTTCTTCTACTTTCTCTTTATGAATGTTTAAAGCAACACTAATATAATTTTCTGTTTTATATACTCTTACAAACTCTTCTTCTGCAATTTTGGCTTTTTCATATTCTTCATAAGTTTCTTCTGCCAAATCATTTTTATTTACTCCTTTTAAAGCAGCTACTTTATGTAATAACCAAGTACTATGATTTTCTCCTTCTTTTTCAGTGATATCTATATAAACCAATGCCTCTTCATACTCTTTAAGTGCTATATAAGCTTCAATTTTTAATAACTGAAAATGATATTTTTTTATTTCATAATCTGTTAAGATCGATTTAATCTCTTTATAATTATTTTCTTTCTTAAGATCTAGAAGTAAATGATATAAATCTAATTCTCTTTTTTGCTCAATAACTTCTTCAATTCCTTCATAAACTTGTTTTAGATAAGTCATTTCATCTTCTGTTACATCAGAATCTTCTGTTGTTGTATACAGATGAAAAACTTTATCAAATGATTCTAAAGCTTCTTTATATCTCTCTACACTATCATAAATAAAAGCTGCTTGAATCCAAGCTGGTGCATAAGTTTCTTTTAATGATACTGAAGTAAGAATTGTTTTTAAAGCATTCTCATAATCAGAAATAGAATTATAAGCATAAGACAATCTGTAATACCACTTATAATCACTTTTTCCTTCTTCTTCAAAAGTTAACATTTCTTCTATTGCTTCTTCGAAAAGTCCAAAATTATTTAACGCTCTACAGTATAAAGCAGAAGTTTCATAGTCTAATTTATCAACACTTCTACATGCTTCTATAATTTCCTGATTTTTATCTACCTGATGCCAATTTTCTAATTGTATTATAAAAGCATCTCTATTTTCAGTAATATCAATAATTTTATTTTCAGTATCTATACTTAAAAGATATACATTGTCTGGATAAATAGTATGATCATTTGTATATAAAATCCAATCAGTAATTAAAGTTTCAGTAAATTTAAACTGATCTTCTTCATTTAACCTTTCAATATAATAAGGTTGATTTAACAATACTCCTGTAAATGTATTTTTTGTTATATCAACTAACTCAAACCACAAATGCTCTGTATTAAACCCGTTTTCTTCATCTTTATGTGCATCATCTACTTCTACACCAACTTTAATTAATATTTTATTCTCTCCTTTAAAAGCATTTTCATAAACATAATCAATACGCTCGGTAGCCAAGCTTTTCATTCTTTCAGTCTCTTTATTACTAATGAAAAATAAAGGGTTCTCTTTTAAATGGTTAATTATTTCATTTACATGAGATAACTTTTTATTTTTATAATCTTCTTCAGATTTATATAAGAATAAAACTCCGGTAGGGGCATCATGTCCTACTCTATCTTCAAAAGTAGCTCCTAAACAATTAAAATCTTCAATGGTATCTTCCCATTTTTTCCAAGTAATTACAATATCATGCCCTAAGAAAATAGGTTCAAATTCTTGTTCTGTTAAGTTATTATCAACCCCTTTAATCGCTAAAGTTTCAATAATATTACTAATTGCTCGGTATCCTTCATCTTCTTCCATAGCATTTAAAACCTCTAACTCTATGGTTCCGCATCTATTTAAACCATGAGTATGTAACCAAACATCATTATTTTCACCTGAAACAGCATGAATTCTATATAAATATGAAGGTGGTGGTGGTATTTCAGATGCAGCACATAACTTAGACCATTTACCAGATAAAATACTTAAAGAACTGTGATCTATTATACTTGATAAATTAGGTAATATTGCACATAAAATTTTTATTTGTAAATGAAATGAAACTAAATTATCTTCATTAAAACGAGTTCTTATAGTAATACCCGCTCTAGCATTTCTTAATCGCTCACTTTCAATATCGGTTAACTGATGTGATAAATTAAATAAATGATTAACATTTACTTCATCTATAGATAAATGATATGTATAAGTTTCTTCTTTATAAACTAAACTTAAATTAGCTTCATCTGTGTTATTATTTGCTTCTATATGAACATCTTCAAATTCGTCTAAAAACTCTAATCTTTCTAAAATAGATTGTAAATTAACAAAAGCATCACTAGAAGCTACACCTTGCATTACAGAGTTTATTTTATAATTAGATTCTTCAAAAAAGTTTTGATATGCTTGAATATTCATAGTTCTTTTAATTATTCGTAAGTAATATTTTATTATTCTTTATTTCTAAATATTAGAAGTTATAAATTTTAAAATTTGAATTTGATAACTTTTGCTTTTCTTTAAGAAAATCTTTTAATACTCTAATATCTTTTTTACTTAATAAGCTTATTCCTGTTGATGTAGATCTAGCTTCTTTCTTGTAAAAATAATTTAAAGCTACAAAACTATCTCCTCTATTGTTAACCATTTCAAAAAAGGCTATATCATCATATGTCACTGAGGAATAATTTAACTTGTTTCCTAATAATTTAAATAAATTAACAATGGTAGTTGCCTTTCCCATAAATGATAAAAACTTAGAAACTTTTAATTCATTTTCTTTTAAATATAGAATAGGCGTATTAATTCTATAAATTCTAACTATCATATAAATGGTTACAATTGTAAGTAATATATTCAAAGAGTAATAAACAATATTATTGGTGTCAGAAAAATCATCTATTAATATATTAACCCCTAAAAAAGGAAAAATCATAAGAACAGTAACAATAAAACATGCGTGTACATTAATAAGTTTCTTTTGATATAGAATTTTTTCTTCATTCATAAATTTGAATTTTAAAGTCGATTAAAGTAATAAATTCTATTTATTTTTTTCTTAAATTTATTAGATAGTTATTTTATAAAATTAAAAAAGAATGATTGTTTATCATTCTTTTTTAATTATTTATAAGATTCCATTTCTTTATCGTAAAAATTCCCTGCCAATTCTATTAACTTTTCTAATTCATTAGCCAATTCTTGTTCGTTTTCATCTGCTATATCATCAAACCATTCTACAGAATCGTCTTTTAAATTTATTAAAAACCTTGGATATTCTGTATGTAACACAAAAATATCTTCTGGATGTTCAGTACTATCAGCTAATAAAAATTTAGGTAATTCCATGTTTTTTATGAATTAATTTTTTTGTCAATATATTAAAACGAAGATACAACATTACTGCAGATGCAGTAAGTGATATTAAAAGCCCTATCCAAATTCCTTCACTTTTTAAAGAGGTATGCAATGCTAAATAATAACAGATAGGAAAACCAATTAACCAATAAGCAATAAACGTAATTGCCATTGGTATTTTAACATCTTGTAACCCTCTAAGCGCTCCTAAAACAACCACTTGAATTCCATCAGATAACTGAAAGAAACCAGCTATTATTATTAATGTTTTAGCAACACCTATTACTTCAATGTTATCTACATAAAAAGTAGGTAAAATACTTTTAAAAGCTATAAAAGCTATTGCAAAAATAACATCTATTATAACCATTAATAAAAATATAGATATTGCTATTCTTCTTAGTTCTTTAAAATTCTGTAATCCTTTTTGATTACCAACTCGAATAGTTGCTGTAACTCCTAAACCAACAGCAATCATAAATGTCATCGAAGCCAAGTTCAAAGCTATTTGATTTGCTGCTTGAGAATTAGTACCAATGCTACCTGCTATAAAAATACCCGCAGCAAATAAAGTTACTTCAAACCACATTTGCAATGCTGTAGGATATCCTAATTTATATATTTCTTTTAGAATTTTTTTCTTAATATTTTTAAATGAAAATTGCTCTACAAAAGGCGCAAACTCTTTTCTGGTTTTTATAATATAAATCATAAAACCGACCATAATAAAACGTGAAATTAATGTTCCTATAGCAGAACCTACTACCCCTAATTCTGGAAATCCTAATTTCCCATAAATCAAAACGTAATTGAAAAACACGTTAATTACATTTGCTATTAAAGCAGCTTGCATAGCATATTTTGTTAATGATAAACCATCTGCAAACTGTTTAAACCCTTGAAAAACCATTACAGGCACCATTGAATAAGCAATTACCTGATAATATGGTTTTGCCAATTCAACAACTTCTGTTGGTTGTTTCATATAATACATTAATTGCTGTGAAGCTAGCATTAAAAGGCAAATTAAAAAGCCTAAAATTATAGTAATAAAAATTCCATGTTGAAATATCGTTTTTCCTTTTCCTACGTTTTTTTCTCCATCTGCTTCGGCTATTAAAGGAGTAATTGAAAAACTAAATCCAATACCTAATGATAAAAACATAAACATTAAACCATTAGCTAAAGAAACAGAAGCCAATGAAGCCGCACCTAATTTACCAACCATTAAATTATCTGCCAACCCAACAAGTACATGCCCCAACTGACCTAACATGATAGGATATGCTATCTTTAAATTTTTATTAAATTCTGAAGTATAATTAGATAGATTCACGTAGTCAATCTTTACCATTTTTAAGATGGCGAAGATAGTTTAAATTGATAGATTTTAACTATTTTTGATAATAATAAAAAACTAAATTAAATGGCTACAGTAACATTAAAAGGTAATGAAATTCAAACAAATGGTTCTTTACCAGAAGTAAATTCAAAAGCTCCTAACTTTAATCTTGTTGGTGCTGATTTATCTCACAAATCTTTACAAGATTATGAAGGTAAAAAACTAATTTTAAATATTTTTCCTAGTGTAGATACGGGTACTTGTGCTACCTCTGTTAGAACCTTTAATAAACAAGCTTCTGAATTAGAAAACACAAAAGTTCTTTGTATTTCTAGAGATTTACCTTTTGCTCAAAGTCGTTTTTGTGGTGCTGAAGGAATAGAAAATGTTGAAATGCTTTCTGATTTTGTGACTGGTGATTTTGGGAAAAATTATGGATTAGAGTTTACAAATGGTCCTTTAACAGGTTTACATT
This sequence comes from uncultured Tenacibaculum sp., assembly GCA_938041625.1. Lineage (GTDB taxonomy): Bacteria > Bacteroidota > Bacteroidia > Flavobacteriales > Flavobacteriaceae > Polaribacter. The sequence goes on from CALISK010000084.1 coordinate 6,963, forward strand.
CTCGCTGTATCGTTGTAATAAACGAAAAAGGAGAAGTTACTTATGCCGAACAAGTACCAGAAATTGTAGACGAACCAAATTATGATAAAGCTTTAAAAGCTTTGTAATGAATAAAGCTAAAGATGGTTTTATTAAAAGAAGATTGAAAGGAATAAAATATTCTTTAAAAGGAATTTTAATTCTTATAACTACTGAAGATAGTATTAAAGCCCAATTCTTAATTGGGTTTTTTGTTATTGTATTGGGCTTTGTTTTTAATATTTCTTCCACTGAGTGGATGGTTCAATTAATTATTATAGGGTTGGTTTTAGTTGCTGAAGCTTTAAATACTGCTGTAGAAAAAGTAGCTGATTTTATTCACCCAGAGTTTCATAATAAAATAGGAATTATAAAAGATGTTGCTGCAGGAGCAGCTGGTTTAGCAGCAATAATTTCAATAATTATAGGTTGTATAATATACATTCCAAAAATAATAGACTTATTCTTGTAATATTTCTATATTTACAGGTCTAAATTTCACATAATAAATGACGAAAAAAACAAGTTCAAAAAAAACAAAAACACCAAAAAAGATCATATCAAAATCAGAGATTTCTGATTTTTTTAAGAATAGACAAACACAAACTATTTTAGGAGCTTTTTTAGTATTATTTGCTGTTTTTTTATGTGTTGCTTTTATTTCATTCTTCTTCTCTTGGGAAGAAGATCAAAGTACTTTACACGAATTTGCTAATAGACAAATAAGAACAAAAAATTTATTAGGAAAAATAGGATCAAAATTAAGTCATGTTTTTATATATAATGGTTTTGGTTTAGCAGCTTTTATACTTCCTTTTCTTGTTTTTTTAACAGGTATTAGTTTTTTATTACAAAGTAAGTTTAAGAGTATGGTTACTCGATGGAATTGGGGTTTATTTAATATGCTTTGGATTTCTGTTGCTTTAGGCTTTGTAGAAAAGAAATTTGCTTTATTATCTGGTACTGTTGGTTTTGAATTAAATGAATATTTACAAACTTTTATAGGAAAAACTGGGTTAGCAATTGTACTTGCTTTTTTCTTTATTGCATACGCTGTTGTCCGTTTTAGACTTACTGCTGAAAAAATAGAAGAAAGATTACAACGAAAAGAAAAAGAGCAAAAAGAGAATATAGTAGTAAATAACGATACTACAAGTGATGCTACAGTTTATGAGGAAAAAGAAAAAACTCCTTTAAAACCTAAAAATGAAAAGAAAAAGGATACTAATGTAGACCCAAAATCTAATTTCGAACTTTCTGTTGAAAACTTAAAACCAACAATTAGTAATCATTCAGGTGTAGATAAATCAGATACGGAAACAAAGGAAGATGGTTCGCTAGATTTAAAAATAAATACGACTAGCAATGAAGATCAAATTCCTGAGCAAAAAAATACACCAAGTGAACAAACACTTAATGAGGTACAAATTGCTATTGAAAAAATAGAAGAAGAAAAAAGTGTTTCTGGAAATGTATCAGAAAAACTAGTTGAAGATTTTGGTGAATTCGACCCTACTTTAGAATTAGGAGGGTTTCGTTTTCCTACTTTTAACTTATTAAAACAATATAATGAGAGTATTTCTATAGATCCTGAAGAATTAGAAGTTAATAAAAATCAAATTGTAGAAACGCTTAAGAACTATAAAATTGGTATTGCTCAAATTAAAGCTACAGTAGGTCCTACTATTACTTTATATGAAATTATACCTGAAGCAGGTGTTCGAATTTCTAAAATAAAAAACCTAGAAGATGATATTGCTTTATCTCTTTCTGCACTAGGAATTAGAATTGTTGCACCAATACCAGGAAAAGGAACTATTGGTATTGAAGTACCAAATAAAAAAGCAACTATAGTTTCTATGCACTCTACCATTGTTTCTAAGAAATTTCAGGAGAGTCAAATGGAATTACCTTTAGGGTTAGGTAAAACAATTTCTAATGAAACTTTTGTAGTTGATTTAGCTAAAATGCCTCACTTATTAATGGCCGGTGCAACAGGCCAAGGTAAATCTGTTGGGTTAAACGCTATTTTAACCTCACTACTTTATAGAAAACACCCTGCTGAAGTAAAATTTGTATTAGTAGATCCTAAAAAAGTAGAACTTACTTTATTCAACAAAATAGAACGTCATTATTTAGCAAAACTTCCAGATGCTGAAGAAGCAATTATTACAGATACCTCTAAAGTAGTAAATACTTTAAATTCTTTATGTATTGAAATGGATAACCGTTATGATTTATTAAAATTAGCAATGGTTCGTAACATTAAGGAATACAATGTTAAATTTAAAGCAAGAAAATTAAATCCTGAAAATGGACACCAATTCTTGCCATATATTGTACTAGTCATTGATGAATTTGCAGATTTAATTATGACCGCTGGTAAAGAAGTAGAAACCCCTATAGCTCGTTTAGCACAACTAGCTAGAGCAATTGGTATTCATTTAATAGTAGCTACACAAAGACCTTCTGTAAACGTAATTACAGGTATTATAAAAGCAAACTTCCCTTCTCGTATCGCTTTTAGAGTAACTTCTAAAATAGATAGTAGAACAATTTTAGACGCTCCTGGTGCCGATCAATTAATTGGTCGAGGGGATATGTTGTACTCAGGAGGAAATGATATTGTAAGAATTCAATGTGCTTTTGTAGATACTCCAGAAGTAGAAAAAATAACAGACTTCATTGGTTCTCAGCGTGCTTACCCTGACGCCCATTTATTACCTGAATATGTAGGTGAAGAGAGTGGCACAAATCTTGATGTAGACATCGCAGATAGGGATAAACTATTTAAAAACGCTGCAGAAATAATTGTTACAGCACAACAAGGTTCGGCATCGTTATTGCAAAGAAAGTTAAAATTAGGATATAATAGAGCTGGAAGAATTATAGATCAATTGGAAGCTGCTGGTATTGTAGGTCCTTTTGAAGGTAGTAAAGCAAGACAAGTTCTTGTTCCTGATTTTGTCGCTTTAGAGCAATTATTAGAGAATGAAAAAAATAACTAAAAATTACAGTACAGAAAATTCAATCATAAACATGAAAAAAATAGCATTATTTATAATAGGATTATTTTTAAGTTTAAACATAACCGCACAAACTTCTTCAGAGAAAGCAAAAACTTTGTTAGATGAAGTATCAACTAAAATGGGCGCTTATAAAAATATGAGTATTGGCTTCAATTCAACATTAATCAATAAAGAAGCTGGTATTACTAACGATCCACCAATTAGAGGTAATATAACTTTAGCTGGTGAAAAATATAATTTAAATTATTTAGGAAATAATTTTCTTTTTAACGGTAAAAAATTAGTGGTAATTAATACTGAAGAAAAAGAAGCTACTATTACAGATGGAGATATCGAAGAAGAAGATGGTTTTATTTACCCTTCAAAATTACTTACTTTTTATAGAGAAGGATATAATTATGAAATGGGAACTTTAAAAAACACAAATGGTAGAAAAGTTCAATATGTAAATTTAACTCCTATTGATAGTAATTCTGACATTGTTAAAGTACAATTAGGTGTAGACGCTAAAACAAAACATATCTATAAATTGGTACAAATAGGTTCTAATGGTACTGAAACCACATTTACAATTACTAAGTTTAAAAGCAATCAAGCTATTTCAGAAAATTTATTTTCTTTTGATAGAAGTAAATATGAAAAATTAGGCTATTTAGTAGACTAAGTAATATCATAAAATAAACTATAAAAGTTTTGTTAATTAGATAAAAAGTCAATTAACAAAACTTTTGTGGTTATTACAACTAAGCTTAGTACCTTTGCATTAGTGAAAACATTAGATAAATACATATTAAAAAGTTTCTTAACCCCTTTTTTAGCAACTTTTTTAATTATACTTTTTGTACTTGTAATGCAGGCTCTGTGGCTTGCTTTTGATGATTTAGCAGGTAAAGGAATCAGCTTCTTAATCATTTTAAAGTTCTTATGGTATACTGCGCTTATAGTAGCACCGCAAGCATTACCAATTGGAGTACTTTTATCGTCAATTATGACATTGGGAAGTCTTTCTGAAAAATATGAATTTGCGGCGGCTAAATCTGCTGGTGTTTCTTTACAAAGAATAGTTCGCCCTCTTGTGTTTTTAACTTTAATAATGAGTTGTATTAATTTTGCTTTTTTAGATTATGTATATCCATATGCCATCTTAAAACAAATAAATCTTAAATTAAACATAAGAAAAAAACAACCTGCTTTAGCTCTAGTTCCTGGTAGTTTTAATGGAGATATTCCTAATTATCAAATTAAATTTGATGAAAAATATGGTGATGAAAAAAATCTATTAAAAAATGTTTTAATCTATGATTTATCTGCCAAAAGAGGAAATAATAAAATTATTACAGCTAAAAGAGGAGAATTAATTTCTGAAGAAGGAAGTAGATACATGACTCTTAAGTTAAAAGATGGACATTTTTATGAGCATCATGTAAATAATAGAATGACTTATAAAGAACGATTTAGAATGAAGGCATCTTATGCCGATTTTAAAGAATATACTTTAAATATGGATATTTCTTCTTTTACTACAGAAGGAATAGATGATATAAAACATTCTAGAAACTTTAACATGCTTAGTTTATCGCAATTAAAGGATACCCTACCCGACTTAAAACAAAGTTATGATGAGTATGTAAATTCGAGAGCCAAGAGTTTGTATTTAAATACAGATGCAAATAAACTATACCAATACCCAGATTCTTTAATTAATGAAAAAATAAATTCAAACATTTTAGAAAATTTTGATATCGATAAACAACGACAAATTATTAATTCTTCTATTTCTAAAATAGATCGTACAATTAATAATTTTACCTCTAACAAAAATTCATTTAAACACAGACGAAAAGTATTAAACCTATATGACATTGAATTCTATAATAGAGTTGCTTTTTCTTTATCCTGCTTAATTCTCTTTTTTATAGGTGCCCCATTAGGTTCTATAATTAGAAAAGGAGGAATGGGATTACCTATGATTTTAGCTATAGCCATTTATGTATTATACTTTTTTTCCAATACTTTTGGAAGAAACATGGCAGAAGAGAGCTCTATATCTGCTATAACTGGATCTTGGCTTGCTATATTATTAATGTTGCCTTTAGCTATAACTCTAACAACAAGAGCTGCGCAAGATAAAGGCTTGTTTAATATTAGTGGATTCTTTTCTCGATTATATCGTATTGTCCTAAATAAAAATAATGATGACGATGATTATCTGTATAAAGAGAACGTAGCTATGTATCATTTCAACAGCTATAAGAATTCATCTAAAGTCAGCTTTTTCATATACTTCATACTTTTACTGAGTCCTTTCTCTTTTAGTTATACAAATTTAGGATCTATATTAGGTATTTTTATTTATTTGATATTCTTATTTAGCCTATACAAAACATTAATTCAATATGAGAAAGTTCATAAAGCTATTAATCAAAGGATCAACCTTTCTGCCATAGCTATAATATTAATACTTTTTAGCCCTTTATATTTTATAGTGTATTTTTACACTATAAAAGATTTAAAAAAGAAAATATCTTAAACCTAATGACAACAGAAACTACACCAAAAGTTCAATTAAACACCATACAAGAAGCTATTAATGATATCCGTGAAGGGAAAGTTATTATTGTAGTAGATGATGAAGATAGAGAAAATGAAGGCGATTTTCTTGCTGCGGCAGAAAAAGTAACCCCTGAAATGGTCAATTTCATGGCAACTCATGGTCGTGGTTTAATATGTACACCTCTTACTGAAAATAGATGTAAAGAGTTAGAATTAGGAATGATGGTAAGTAATAATACCGACCCTATGGAAACTGCTTTTACAGTATCTATTGATTTAAAAGGAAATGGTGTTACTACTGGTATATCTGCTGCAGATAGAGCAAAAACTATTGAAGCTTTAATAAACAAAGAAACAAAACCTTTTGACTTAGCTAGACCAGGACATATTTTTCCTTTAAAAGCAAAAGAAGGTGGAGTTTTAAGAAGAACTGGGCATACAGAAGCGGCTATTGATTTTGCTCGTTTAGCAGGATTACAACCAGCAGGTGTTATTGTAGAAATCATGAATGAAGATGGTACCATGGCAAGGTTACCTCAATTACTTAAAGTAGCTAAAAAGTTCGATTTAAAAATTGTTTCTATAGAAGATTTAGTTGCCTATAGAATGGAACATGATTCTTTAATTGAAAAGAAAGAAGATTTTACGATACAAACTCGTTTTGGTGATTTCAGATTACGTGCTTACCAGCAAACGACAAACAATCAAGTTCATATAGCATTAACTCGTGGTACTTGGAGTAAAAATGAACCTATTTTAACTCGTATCAACTCTACTTTGGTAAACAATGATATTTTAGGAACTTTAACAAATAATGCTGACAAAAAACTAGATCAAATGTTTCAGGTTCTTAATGAAGAAGGACGTGGTGCAATTCTTTTTATAAATCAACAAAATCAATCTTTAAACTTATTAAATAGATTAAGAGGTTTAAAAGAAAATCAAAAAGAAGGTGAAATGAAAGCTCCAAGAATAACCATGGATAATAAAGACTTTGGTATTGGTGCTCAAATTTTACATGATTTAAATATTCATAAGCTACGTTTAATATCGAATACCAAACAAGAAAAACGTGTAGGTATGATTGGTTATGGATTAGAAATTGTTGATTACGTACCTTTTTAATCTAAATAATATAAAACAAAAGAAGGAACCGAATGGTTCCTTTTTTTGTTTTATATACTTATCTTTAATTTAAAGATTATTTTTAACATCTTGATACTCTTTAATAATTTCATCCAAAACTTGCTTAGCCTGCTTTATTTCATGAATGATTCCTGCTATTTGACCAATTTCTAATTCTCCTTCTTCTAAATCGCCTTCAAACATTCCTCTTTTAGCTCTAGCTCTTCCTAAAAGTCCTTTAAGGTCTTCAGCTGTTGGATTTTCTTGATATAAAGCTTGTACGTCATTAAAAAACTTATTTTTTACTAAACGTACTGGTGCCAATTCTTTTAAAGTAACATAGGTATCACCATCTTTTACTTTTACAATAGTATCTTTAAAATTGTCATGTGCTGAAGATTCTACAGTAGCTGCAAAACGACTTCCTATTTGAACACCATCTGCTCCTAAGACCATTGCTGCTAACATACCTCTCCCCGATCCTATTCCTCCTGCAGCTATTACTGGTATTTTAACCTGATCTTTCACCATTGGAATTAAGGTAAATGTGGTCGACTCTTCTCTACCATTATGTCCACCTGCTTCAAAACCTTCACAAACAACAGCATCTACTCCTGCTAGTTCTGCTTTTAAAGCAAATTTTACAGAGCTTACTACATGTACTACAGTAATTCCTTTTTCCTTTAAAAATGAAGTCCATGTTTTCGGATTTCCTGCTGAAGTAAATACAATTTTCACTCCTTCATCAACAATAATATCCATAATTTTTTCAATATCTGGATATAACATAGGTACATTTACTCCAAAAGGTTTATCTGTAGCTTTTTTACACTTTTGAATATGTTCACTTAAAACATCAGGGTACATCGAACCTGCACCAATTAAACCTAATCCGCCAGCATTAGAAACTGCTGAAGCTAGTTTCCATCCTGAAACCCAAATCATTCCTCCTTGAATAACTGGATATTCTATATTAAAAAGTTGTGTGATTTTATTAGTCAAAATATTTTGTTTAGTTAATAATGTATAAGAAAAGAATTAAAAAAAGAACTGATATTATAAAAAATAAAAGTATTGGAAATCTTGCTATTTTAAATGTTACATTAGTTATCAATTCTAAACCATTCGCTGTAGATGAAATAGATTTTATATATGAATTAATAGTTTCTGAACCTCCTTCTGTTTCTTCTAAATTAATTTCTATGTTTTCTTCATCAAACTCTAATTTGTCAGAAATAAGAGTCAATATTTTTTTAAGTATTCTACTTATTAAAAAACCTACAAATGGTATTTTATTGGCTACAGCCTCTAAAAGCATTGGAATTGTAACTACATGCAATATTCCTTTAAATAAAAGTGATAAAACATCTTTTTTATTCTCCTCTGTAATTTGATTATTTACACTTGATAAATCTTGTAAAGATAACTTCATGATATCTAAAGAATAATTTACAACCCTCCAAATATCATTTTTCATTTTAAATAATAGTAATAACAATCCTAGTGAAATTCCAGTTATAAGAAATAGTAATAGGCCTATTACTGTATAAAAAACATATTCTACATGTACTAAATTAAGTACGTAAAAACCAAAAATGTATATTAAAAAAGAGAAAAAAACAGGCCTAAACACCCAAGAAACAATATATGTAGGAAAAGATAATAACTCAGCAAAGCTAGAAGCTACTTCTTCATTTTTATATGTTTCTACATCAATTCCTAATTCATCTTTAATTTTTTCATGTAATATTCTTACATCCTTTTCAGTTCTTATTTTCATGTAACAAAATTATGAGATTACTCCAGAGCCTAAAAGTTCTTCATTGGTATACCAAGCAACAAATTGTCCTTCTTGTATTGCCGATTGTGGATTTTCAAATTCAACAAACAAGCCATTTTCAACTTTATGTAAAATTGCTTTTTCTAATGGTTGACGGTAACGAATTCTTGCTTCAACTTCCACTGTTTCATCTACAGATAAGGCTATATCTTCTCGTACCCAATGTAGTTCTTCGTTAGACACAAATAAAACATTTCTATATAATCCTTTATGGTTTTTACCTTCTCCTGCGTAAATTACATTTTCTGCTACATCAGTTTCTATTACAAACAAAGGTTCTTTAGTTCCACCTACAGCCAATCCTTTACGTTGTCCTTTTGTAAAATAATGCGCTCCTTGGTGTTTTCCTACCACTTTACCATCTGAAACAACATATTCATACTTTTTTGAACGGTGTTCTAATTCTTGTACTTTATTTTCAAATTGAGGTGTCGTACTTTTATACGCATTATATTCATCTGGTATTCTAACAATAACTCCTTCTTTAGGTTGCAATTTTTGTTGTAAAAAATCTGGTAATCTAACTTTTCCAATAAAGCATAAACCTTGAGAATCTTTCTTTTCTGCGGTAATTAAATCAGCTTCCTTTGCTATTGCTCTTACTTCTGGTTTTGTTAATTCACCAATTGGAAATAATGCTTTTGTTAATTGTTCTTGAGATAATTGACATAAGAAATAAGATTGATCTTTATTAATATCCTTACCTGCTAATAATTTATAAACCTTCTCTCCATTAATTGTTTCCTCTTCTTTTCTACAATAATGTCCTGTAGCTACATAATCAGCTCCTAGACTTAATGCAATATCCATGAAAACATCAAATTTTATCTCTCTATTACAAAGAATATCTGGATTTGGTGTACGTCCTTTTTCGTATTCATTAAACATATAATCGACGATACGTTCTTTATATTCTTCACTTAAATCAACTGTTTGAAAAGGGATGCCTAATTTATCTGCAACGATCATTGCATCATTGCTATCTTCTAACCAAGGACATTCATCGGAAATGGTTACAGAATCGTCATGCCAATTCTTCATAAACAAACCAATAACATCGTATCCTTGTTCTTTTAATAAATAAGCAGTAACGCTACTATCTACTCCTCCAGAAAGTCCTACTACAACTCGTTTCATATTTGCTTTTAATTGAAGTGCAAATTTACGAATACCTTTTCAATTATTTTCTTTTTAAGATAGGAAGTAATTTGATTAAAAATCACCCGAAAAGGGTTAGTAACAACTTTTATTTTATTTATACTTTTGCAAGTAAAAATTGTAAATACTTAATTTACCATAACTCTTATTATAAGGACAGTTTTAAGTATAACAAAAAAATCAGTATTCATTAATTAAATTATTTACAGTATATAAAGTTTTTTTTCTTCGTCTCCCCCGACGAAAAAGGGGTTAAAATTAATTTTAACCCCTTTTTATTTTAATTGTTTTCTATTTTATCTTTTTTAAGCATATTATTTTTAGGCCTTCCCTTTTCGGAAACTTCACCATCAATATAATATTCCCATTTTCCTTTTCTATTTCCATTTTCATAAAGTCCTTTTTCTTTTATAACTCCTTTTAAATCAAAATATTTTGCTTCTCCACTTAAAACCCCAGTAACATAATTAACATCTTCTATTAAAATACCATCTTCTGTATAAATTTTTGAATTTCCATGTTTCTTCCCATTCTTATACTCACTTACTTCTGTAAGCTTTCCATTACTGTAGTAATTTTTTAAAAGTCCATTTAATTTTCCATCTGCATAGTTTTCTTCAGAAAAAAGTCTCTTCCCATCAGAGAAATAATAGATCCACTTACCTATTCTCTTTTTTCCTATCATTTTTCCTTTTGTTTTCACTCTACTTTTACTGTAAAATTTCACAGTAGCTGTATCTGAAACAGCAGAAAAAACTTTAACAATTACAGGGTATGGAGACCCTTCTTTATAAAAAGAAAAAGTACCTACTTCTTTTCCGTTTTTAAATTGTCCTTTATAACGTATATCTCCGTTGTCATAGTTTTTTTGCCAAATACCAGTTCTTTTTCCATTAGCATTTAACTGATTCAATTTCTGAGCTGAAACAGTTTTAAAAAATAGTATTGTAATTACAAAACTTAAAACAACTAACTTAGTTTCTTTTATCATTGTTTACACTTTTTGTCTTTATCTTTAGTAATTATGCTGTAAAAGTACATAAACCATACCAATATGAGTATTGATTTTTTAATTTCTGTTTTAAATAACATGAAAAACCCCAAAAAGATAAACCGTAATAATGCTGCAATTATTGTATTAGAACAGCCAAAATTAATAAAACACTTAGTAAGTATTACTTTTGAGGTAGATAATTCGCTCTCTATTAAGGCTGCATGGGTTTTAGAATGGATATGCACACATCATGGAATAAATTATGTATTACCTTATATTAATGAATTTACAGAAAACATTAAAAACCTTTATTTAGACAGTGCTACCCGCCCTTGCGCCAAAATTTGTGAACATTTAGCTACTGCTTATACCAATACACAAGATAATGAAACTAAAAGAATACTTACCAATACTCATATAGATTTAATTATAGAAACAGGTTTTGATTGGTTAATTACAGATCAGAAAATTGCTGTAAGAGCATATACGATGAATGCTTTATATTTATTTGGCTTAGAAAAAGATTGGGTTCATAAAGAATTACAGCATTTAATTTCTTCAAAAATTATACATGAAAGTAAAGGCTGCGAAGCTAGAGGTAGAAAAATATTAGCTTTAATTCATAAAATGAAAAAGGTATAATTATTGATAACCTTATTGAAACTAAATGCTATGAAAAAATTA